>NZ_JBFJMY010000005.1:0-28500 GCF_041633695.1 Hydrogenophaga sp. | reverse complement strand
TTCTTGCGGTGCTGGAATGTGCGCCAATGCCCAGGGCTGGCGCACACGAGAAGCCATCGGTCAGACGATTTTTTGGCGCTGGATGCCCAGCGGTCCGCCGTCGAGCAGCATCACATCGCCACGCTGCAGGAACTTGGGCGGCTTCATGCCCAGGCCCACGCCCGATGGGGTGCCGGTGATCACCACGTCGCCCGGCAACAGCGTCATGAACTGGCTCAGGTAGGACACGATCTCGGCGACCGAGAAAATCATGTCCGAGGTGTTGCTGCTCTGGCGCTGCTCGCCGTTGACGCTCAGGCTGATCGGGATCGATTGCGGGTCTGGCAGTTCGTCGGTCGTGACCAGCCATGGGCCGATCGGGCCAAAGCCATCGAAGCTCTTGCCCTTGCCCCATTGGGTGCCGCGCTTGGTCTGCCAGTCGCGTTCCGACACGTCGTTGGCCAGGCAATAGCCCGCCACGTGTGACAAGGCCTGGGCCACCGGCACTTTGCGCGCCACGCTGCCCATCACCACGCCCAGCTCCACCTCCCAGTCGGTGGCCTCCGAGTGGTCGGGCATGGTGATGTCGTCGTTCGGGCCGCCCAGCGATGTGAGCGCCTTGGTGAAGACCACCGGTTCTTTGGGAATGTCGAGCCCGGCCTCCATGGCGTGTTGGCGGTAGTTCAGGCCGATCGCGACGAACTGCCGGCTACCGGCCACCGGCATGCCGATGCGGGCGCCTGGCGCAACCAGTGGCATGGCTTCGAGCTGGATCGCGCGCAGGGCGCGCAGCTTCTCGGGCGCCAGCCAGTCGGGTGTCAGGTCGGGCACCAGCAGCGACAGGTCGCGCAGCTGGCCTTGGGCATCCAGCGCACCGGGGCGCTCGGCGCCGACGGCACCGTGTCTGAACAACTTCATGGGTTTCTTTCCTTGGAAATGGGTGCGTCGTGGCACAGGTCGGCATCGGGGGGGGCGCGGCGGCACCGGACACCGGGCTTGGTGCGCGATCGTAGGACGGGGGCGCTGATCGCGGAAGATTCAAAATTTGCGAGACTGATCGCAAACTGGCATCCCATGCGCCTGCGCAGACGCGCCGCCTGGGGTGGAATTCCGCTGGTCGTGCCGACCGGGCGGCATGTGCACCCGAACCCGGCAGGTCAAGGCTGTTTCACCGGTCGATAGCGTCCATGTGCAGCACGGCGCGGCGCATCATGTCGACAAAGTACTCGGCCGCGGGTGTCAATTGCAGTCCGCTGCGCCGCACCAGCGAGATCGGTGGCGCGGGCAGCGGTTCGCGTACCTGGATGATCTCGACGTGGCCGCGCAGCAAGGGCGATTTGATCCATTGCACCGGCACCATCATCAGCAGATCCGAATACACCATGGTGACCAGGAAGGTGAGGGCGGAGTGCGCTTGCATCACCAGCTTGGGCGAGGGCAGGCCGTGGCTGGCAAACAAAGGCCCCAGCTCGTCTTCGGCCACGTGGGTGATGGAGGTGCTGACCCATTCGGCATGCACCAGGTCGCGCAACGAGGTGGCCTGCGCCAGCGGATGCCCCTTGCGGCCCACGATGATGCGGACGTTGTCCAGCATTTTTTCTTTCAGCAAGTCGCCACCCAGGTCGTCCGGCGCGGGGCCGATGTAGCAATCGATGCGGCTCTCCTTCAGGTCGAGCTCGATGTTGGGATAGACCGCGTCGATGATGTCGATCACCACGTCCGGATAGCGGGCGCGAAACGGGCGCAAAGCATTGGGCAACAAGGCGATGTGGGGCACGCTGGAGAGCGCCACCCGCAAATGTCCGTGGGTTTCCCCGCGTAACTGGTCCATCTCTTCTTGCGCCCGGCGCAACTCGTCGCACACGGTGCTGGCCCGGCGCAGAAACACGTTGCCCATGGGGGTCAGGCGAACACCGCCGGGTGTGCGCTGAAACAGCGCCACACCGAGTTCGCGCTCCAGTTCCTGGATGCTGCGGCTCATGGCCGGTTGCGAGCCGCCCACCTGGCGCGCAGCCGCGCGCAGGCTGCCCCGCTCGGCCACGGCCAAAAAGTCCCGAATCGCGTTGAGTTTCATGGTTTGTCTCCGGTAGGGGGGCTGGGGCACAAGCCCTTGCGCGCCGTTTGTGATGACATTTTGACATCGCCATTCGATTTTTATCATCTTCCTGCATACCCCATCGGTTCTTAGCATTCCCTCCTAGACGGCAAATCCAAACGGCAACGGATGGGTTGGGCCACACAACCAACACCAAGGAGACAAACCCATGGGTGAATCAACGGTACGCACCCGCGTGCTGATCGTCGGCGCCGGCCCGGTCGGTATGGCCGCCGCCATCGAGCTCGGCCACCGCGGCATACCTTGCCTGCTGATCGAGCGCAACGACCGCGTCGGCTATGCACCGCGCGCCAAAACCACCAATGTGCGCACCCGCGAACATTTCCGCCGCTGGGGCATCGCCGACAAACTGCGGGCGGCATCTCCCCTGGGGCTGGACTACCCGTCCAACGTGGTGTTCTGCACCCGACTCAGCGGCCACGAACTGACGCGGATTGAAAACGCGCTGTATTGCGCCCCGGGCCGCAACCCCTTGTACTCGGAGCACTCGCAGTGGGTGCCGCAGTACACGGTGGAAGAGGTGATGCGCGAGCACGCGCAGTCTTTGCCCGGCGTGGTGCTGCGCTTTCGCACCGAGCTGAAAAGTTTCTCGCAAGACGCCGACGGCGTGCAGGCCCTGGCCGTGGACCTGGAGTCCCAGCAGGAACTGCGGATCGAGGCGGACTACCTGATCGGCGCCGACGGCGCGCGCAGCCTGGTGCGTGAAACCATCGGTGCCAAGCTGGAAGGCACTTACGGTCTTTCCCGCCACTACAACGTGGTGTTCCGCGCGCCCGGGCTGGCGCAAGCGCACAAGCTCGGCCCGGCCATCATGTATTGGCAGGTCAACGGCGACGCGCCCAGCCTGATCGGCCCTATGGACAGTGGCGACAAATGGTTCTTCATGCCCACCAGCGTGAAGGAGGGCTACAAGCTCGATCCGGCCGACGTGCCGGCACTGATCCGCCAAGCCACCGGTATCGATCTGCCGTACGAAGTTTTGTCCAACGACGAATGGGTGGCCAGCCGCTTCCTGAGCGACTCCTACCGCGACCAACGCGTGTTCCTGGCGGGCGACGCCTGCCATCTGCACCCGCCGTTTGGTGGTTATGGCATGAACATGGGCGTGGCCGACGGTGCCGATCTGGGCTGGAAGCTGGCCGCCGTTTTGCAAGGCTGGGGCGGTGCGCAACTGCTCGACAGCTACGAGCAAGAACGCCGCCCGGTGCACAGCATGGTGCTGGACGAGGCGGTGGCCAACCACAGCATCCTGAGCCACCAGCTCTGGGAAGAAGGGCTGGACGCCGATGGCGCCGAAGGCGCGGCGCGCCGCGCTGCGGTGGGTGGGCGCATCCAGGCCGCCAAGATGCGCGAGTTCAACACCCTGGGTGTGATGCTGGGCTACCGCTACGAGCATTCACCGGTGATCGTGCACGACGGCACGCCCGCGCCGGGCCAGGACTTCGTCAACTACGTGCCGTCGTCGCGGCCCGGCCATCTCGCGCCGCACGCCTGGATGCACGACGGAAGCTCGCTGTACGACCACTTCGGGCAGGGCTTTACCTTGCTCGCCAGCAAGGACGCGCCGTCCGAAGCCATCGACCAGGCGCAGCGGCAGGCCAAGGCCACCGGCATGCCCTTGAAAGTGATCCAGCCCAACGAGGCCGGCATTGCCGAGCTTTACCCGACGCGCTTCACCCTGATCCGCCCGGACCAGCACGTGGCCTGGCGTGCCAATGCCTGGCCGCACGCTACCCACGGCTTGATCGAGCAGGTGAGCGGTCGCGCCAACGCCTTGGTGCCCGCAGGAGTCGCGCGATGACGGCGGCCGCAGTCAACAGCGCCGTCAACGGATCGCGCCGCCCCGGTGTGGTGGCCGTGCATTCGGTGGACCGCTTTGTCTACAGCGTGCCCGACCTCGCCGAAGCGCAGCGCTTTTACCAGCACTTTGGCCTGGACGTTCGCCGCGACGGCCAGCGCCTGGACCTGTACACCTTTGGCCACCCCCACCGCTGGGCCAGCATTTTCGAAGCGGGCGAGCGCAAGCAATTGCAGTACCTGCGCTACGGCATTTTTGCCGAAGACGAAGCGGTGTTCCGCCAGCGCGTGGCCGACCTGGGGATCGGCATCGAGCCGCACGCGCTGGGCGACGAGCAAGGCATCTGGTTGCGCGACGTGGATGGCGTGGCCACGCAACTGGTGGTGGCGCCCAAGGTGTCGCCCTCGGCCAAGACCGTGTTGGCCCACCCGGATGTCGTGCCCCTGGGGCAGGGTGCGGCGCCGTGCCGCAGCCAGGTCCAACCGGTGCACCCGCGCGCGCTATCGCACGTGCTGCGGTTCTCGCCCGATGTGCCGCGCATGACTGCATTTGTGCAAGATGTGCTCGGTCTGCGGTTGTCCGACAAGGCCGCCGACGTGATCGCCTTTGTGCACACGCCGCACGGCAGCGACCACCACCTGGTGGCCTTTGCCCAATCGCACGCGCCGGGCCTGCACCACAGCAGTTGGGAAGTGGGCAGCATCGACGAAGTGGGCAAGGGTGCGGAGCAGATGCGCAACGCGGGCTGGAGCGAAGGCTGGGGCCTGGGCCGCCATGTGCTGGGTTCCAACTACTTCAACTATGTGCGCGATCCTTGGGGCAGCTTCTGCGAGTACTCGTGCGACATCGACTTCGTGCCCGCCGATCTGGACTGGCCGGCTGCCGACCACCCGATGGAAGACTCTCTCTATGTCTGGGGGCCAGCCGTGCCCAAAGACTTCGTCACCAACCACGAACAGCCCGCCCCCTGACCGGGTGCGGCGCACAACGAAAGACACACCATGCGATTGATTGCCTTCAAGAACGAACACGGACATGCCGCACTGGGTGCGCGCATCGGCGACGATGTGGTCGACCTCACCGCGCTGGGCCTGCCCGACACCTTGGACGAGTTGCTGCGCCAGGGCGCTGCAGGTCTGCGCGCCGCGCAAGACGCGCTGTCGAGCGCCACCGTGCGCCGCCCGCTCGCGGGCCTGACCTACCTGCCCCCATTGCAGAACCCGGCCAAGGCCTTTGCCATTGGCCTGAACTACATCGACCATGCCGCCGAAAGCAATTTTGATCCGCCGAAATTCCCGGTGATTTTTCACCGCTACCCATCTTCCTGGGTGGCCCACGGGCAAGCGCTGGTGCGCCCACACATCTCCACCCAGTTCGACTACGAGGCCGAACTGGTGGCCGTGATCGGCACCGGTGGCCGTTACATCGCCAAAGAAAAGGCGCTGGAGCACGTGGCGGGCTACTCGTTGTTCAACGACGGTTCCATCCGCGACCACCAGTTCCGGTCCAATCAGTGGATGATGGGCAAGAACTTCGACCAAAGCGGTGGTTTCGGACCCGAGTTCGTCACCGCCGACGAGCTGCCGCCCGGTGCATCGGGTCTGCAGTTGCAGTGCCGCCTGAACGGACAGGTGGTGCAGAACGCCAATACGCGCGACATGATTTTTGACATCGCCACCCTGGTTTCGGCATGTTCGGAAGCCATGGCCTTGCAGCCGGGCGACATCATCATCACCGGCACCCCGTCCGGCGTCGGCCTGGCACGCAAGCCACCGCTCTGGATGAAGGCCGGTGACGTGTGTGAAGTCGAGCTGGAGGGCGTGGGCGTGCTGCGCAATACCGTCACCGACGAACGCTGAGATTCGGCACGGCCATTTTGTGATCGATATTTTTATAACCAAGACTGGAGACAAACCATGAACCACACCACTTCCCCCTCTGCCCCTCGGCTGGCCAACGGCGCCCGCGTCACCAAACGTGCCTTTCTGGCTCTGGGCGTCTGTCTGGCCGCGGCCAGTTTCGGCGCCGCTTCGGCCGAGACCTATGAGCTCAAGGTCTCGCACTACCTGCCGCCCAACCACACCATGCACAAAGAGCTGGAGCGCTGGGCCGCCGATCTGGACAAAAAATCGGGTGGACGTCTGAAGCTCTCGATCTTTCCTTCGGGCCAGATGGGCCCGGTCACGCGGCAGTTCGATCTGGCCCGCACCGGTGTGGCCGACATCTCGTTCTTTCTGCACGGCGTGATGCCAGGCCGTTTCCCGCTGACCGAGCTGACGCAGGTGCCTTACGCCTTCAACCCCGACGGACAGAACAAACCCCTGAGCGTGGCGCAGGCTTCTGCGGTGGTGACCTCGATGGCCGGTCGCCTGGCCAAAGAGCACGAAGGTACGCGGGTGCTGTATGTGATCGGCCAGGCGAACATTGGCCTGTTTTTCAACAAAAGCACGGTGCGCAAGCCCGAAGACATGAAGGGCATGCGGATTCGGCACAACGGCCCTCTGGCCTCCAAGATGATCAATGCCTGGGGTGCCACGCCAGCCGCGGTCGCGCCGGTGGAGCTGGC
Source organism: Hydrogenophaga sp. (assembly GCF_041633695.1). Lineage (GTDB taxonomy): Bacteria > Pseudomonadota > Gammaproteobacteria > Burkholderiales > Burkholderiaceae_C > Hydrogenophaga. The sequence continues at coordinate 22,041 of NZ_JBFJMY010000005.1, read as the reverse complement.
CGACGCGCTGGAGAAGGGCGTGATCGACGGCATGACCTTCAACTACGAGGCCGCACAATCGTTCCAAATGGGTTCGGCCGTGAAACACGTGACCGCGATCAATGCTTACGCGGCCACTTTTGGCCTGGTGATGAACGGCAAAAAATACGACGCACTGCCGGCGGATCTGCGCAAACTGATCGACGACACCACCGGTGTGGAAGGCGCACGCCGCGTGGGCGCCCTGTACGACGCGTCGGAAGCCGCTGGGCGCTTGTACATGTTGGAGAACAAGGCCGAGCTGATCGAACCCACGGCCGAAGAGGCCATGGCGTTTCGCAAGCCGGTGATGCCACTGGTTGACGAAACCATCAAAGCCACCGAAGACAAGGGTTGGGCCGCGCGCCCGTTTTATACCGAACTGCGCACCCGCGTTAACGCAGCGAAATGATGAAAGAGCGCAGCATGCTGGGCCAGGCGAGCCGACTCCTGACCGGGGTCGCAGGCATCGCCTTGCTGGTGATGACCTTGTGGACCGTGGTGGACGTGCTCACGCGTTACCTGCTGTCAAAGCCACTCCAGGGTTCGATCGATCTGGTCGAATCCACCCTGGTGCTGGTGGTGTTTCTGGCCTTGCCAGAGTGTTTCCGACGCGAGGAACAGGTGGTGGTTGATGTCGTCGATCATCTGATTCCCGCGCCTGCGGTGGAATACCTCAAGTTGTTCGCCGCCGTCGCGACCCTGCTGTTTCTGGTGGTACTGGGCTACACCGGCATGCAGCCGCTGTTGGACGCTTGGCAGTTCGGGGACCGCAAGCCCGATCTGCCGGTGCCCATCTTTGCTTTGCTGGGCGTGATCCAGGTGGCGATCGCGGTGTCCGTCGTGGTGCTGGGCAGGAAACTGTTCGTGCAACTCAAGCGTGTGGTGCAAGGCGGTGCCGCATGACGCCGGGTATCGTTGGCCTTGTGGGCGTGGCCATGCTGGTGGTCATGATTTTGGGGCGTGTGCCGGTGGCCACGGCGCTCGGACTGGTCGGCGTGGGCGGTTACGCCGCGCTTGAGGGCTGGCCCCGGGCTGCCGCCGTGCTGGGTTCTGTGCCGCTGGAAATGGCGTCGGCTTACACCTTGTCGGTGGTGCCGCTGTTCACGCTGATGGGGGCTTTCGCCACCACGGCCGGTTTGTCCAGCGATTTGTTTCGCGCGGCCAATGCGGTGTTTGCCGGCCGCAGAGGATCCTTGGCGCTGGCGGCGATCGGCGCGTCGGCCGGCTTTGGCGCGGTCTGCGGTTCTTCGTTGGCCACGGCGGCCACCATGAGCAAGGTGTCGATTCCCGAAATGATCCGGGCCGGGTATTCGCCCGCTTTGGCCTCGGGGGCTGTTGCGGCCGGTGGCACCATCGGCATCCTGATTCCGCCTTCGCTGATTCTGATGATCTACGGCATCATCGCGCAGCAATCGGTGGCCAAACTGTTCGCCGCCGCGCTCATTCCCGGCCTGATCCTGACCGCGTTCTATCTGCTCACGGTGGTGGTGACGGTGAAGCTAAAGCCCAGTGAAGCGCCCAAGCTGCCGAGCGCGCAGCCGGGCGACTTGCGGCGCGATCTGTTCCGGGTCTGGGATGTGGCCGCCTTGTTTCTGCTGAGCTTTGGGGGCATTTATCTGGGCTGGTTCAGCCCCACCGAAGCGGCGGCCATTGGCGCCTTTGGTGCCGCCTTGGTGGGCTGGATGCGGCGCCGTCTGCCCGCTGCCCAGGCGTCTGCTTGCGTGAGCGACACGGTGCGGATCACGGCCAATCTGACCTTGATTGTGCTGGGCTCCACCATCTTTTCGTACTTCGTCGTGCAATCGGGCATTGCGAGCACGCTGGTCGAACAGATCGCGGGGCTGGGTGTTTCGCCCACGGTGGTGATGCTGATTCTGGTGGTGTTTTACATCGTGCTGGGCTGCTTCCTCGAAGGCATCGGCATGGTGTTGATCACGGTGCCGATTCTGTTGCCCCTGGTCACGGCGAACCAGTTCGATCCGGTCTGGTTCGGTGTGCTGCTGGTGATCCTGGTCGAGATCGGTCTGATCACGCCACCGGTGGGCATGAACCTGTTCGTGATCCGTGCGCAGGCGCCCAGCATCGGCCTGCCCGACATGTTCCGCGGCGTGTTGCCGTTTCTCGTCGCACCGATTGCCTTGATCGCGCTGTTGCTGGTGTTTCCGCAGGTGGCACTGTGGCTGCCTGGTTTTCTCTGACCCGATAAGCGCACCGCTCGCCTTTCGCTTTTTCTCCATCGGCGCGTTGTAGCGCACCGATGGAGCACCCCCGAGTCCCTGAAGTGGCCACGAAACCGTGGCCAGGACCCTGCTTGGCCGAAAGGGCCGGGCAGCTTCGCAAACGAGGTCGCAAGCACTGGCACCGGCAATGTTTGGGTGGCGCTTTCCCGACCCGATTTTTTAAACCAACGAGGAGACAATGATGAGCATCAGCTTGCGCAATGTATCGGCATGGAGCGCGATCGCCCTGGCCACGGCGGCCTGTGGCGGAGGCGGGGAAGACGTCAGCAGCGGGGTGGTGATTTACCACGCCACCATCGTGGACACCCGCGACGGTTCGCTCGTGACCGGCAAGACCTTGGTGGTGAACCAGGGCAAGATCCAGAAAATCACGTCGGACAAGATCAACGCCGTGGGCACGGCCCAGTCGGCGGACGCCACGGGCAAGTTCGTGGTGCCGGGCTACATGGACATGCACGCCCACGTGATGGACGGCGCGAAACTGAGCACCACCTATTGGCCTTTGCTGGTGGCCAATGGCGTCACCGGTGTGCGGGAAATGTCGGGTTCGACAGAGCTGATCGCGCAGGTCAAGCAACTCAACGCCGACAGCGCCGCCGGTTTGGTGGACGCACCAGAAATCGTGCAGGTGCATGGCGGCTTCTTTGCCGGTGCGCCCACCACGGACGCCGCCGGGCGCGCTTTTGTGCAGGAGAAAAAGGCCTTGGGCGCGGACTTCATCAAGCTCGTGGCAGGCGCGCCGCCGTTTGTGATGGCGGTGCTGGACGAGGCCAAGAAGGCGGGGCTGGGCGTGGTCGGCCATTTGCCGGCCGCCGTACCGACCGACACCTTGTCCAACGGCGGGTGGCGGGTGGTCGAACACCTGGGTGCGGGTTGGGGCAGCTTGATCGATTGCGCGCGCAACGCAGCCACCCTGCGCAGCGACGCTTTGAGCCGGGGGTATGCGCCTCCGTTTCCATCGACCTATACGATCAACCCGCGCCTGTACGACGTGACCAAAAACGCCGAGTTCTACCAAGGCATTCTCGACAATTTTGACCAAGTCCTTTGCAAGGCGCAGGCCCAGACTTTCGCCAAGAACGGCACCTGGCACGTACCCACGCTGATCCGCTTGAGCACCCAAAACTTCAGCACCGACAGCATGCACACCCAGAACCCGAATCTGAAATATGTGGACAAGGAGCGCCGCGCGTTGTGGGCGCAGATGGCCGACCAGTTTGACCATGGCACCCACTACGACGGACTCCAGGACACACCGGCCGTCTCGCCAGCCAACGCCAAGACGCTGCGCGACTTCTACCAGCTGGAACTCGACACCACCCGTCTGCTCAAGCAAAACGGGGTGAAGATCATGGCGGGCTCGGATTCCGCCAACATCGCCATCTGGACCGTGCCCGGCTTCAGCTTGCACCAGGAGTTTGGTGAACTCGCCAAGGCGGGTTTGAGCCCTCTGGAGGTGCTGCAGTCCACCACGCTCACGCCGGCCGAGTTCCTGGGGAGACAGAGCGCCATGGGCACGGTGGAGGTGGGCAAGAACGCCAACCTGGTGCTGCTGGATGCCAACCCGGTGACGGACGTGAGCAACCTGTCGAAAATCAGCGGCGTGGTGCTCAAAGGGCGCTTCTTTGCCAAAGACAAGCTCGAACAGATGAAGAGCGGCGTCGCGCAGGCTTATGCCGACCGGCCCATGGGCGCATTGAGCGCAGCGATCGACGTCAACCACGTGCATTGAGGGTTCCAGTCTGCTCCATGGTTTCCCCGTTTCGGGGTGGAGCAGACCATCAGGCTTGCGGCTAGAGGGGCGGCAGGGCTGTGCCTTTAAGGGTAGGGGTGGTTAGATCGCGCGGGCTTGCATTGGCCGCTTGCATCCGCCACTACGGCCGCATGTTCCGGTGTCGCATGGGAATGCCCGCGTTGCGCGGGCGCTGGCACGTGGATCGCGCAGACGAAAAAAAGCCCGCCTCGCCGGCGGGCTTTTTTTTCGTCAGGCGATCAACAGATCAGCGGGTGCGGCGGCGCAGCACGGCCATGCCGGCCAAGCCCAGGCCCAACAGAGCCAGGATGCCTGGCTCGGGAATCTGGTTCTTGTTGCCATCAAAGCCGCTGGCGGTCAGGGTCGACTTGTCCAGGAGGAAATCGCCCAGAACAGAAGACAGCGACACACTCAACAGACCCGAGGTATTCAGCTGCAGGTAGCCAAAGAAGTCGTTGCCACCGGCGTTGTTCGAGCCGATGGGGCTGAACCAGATGGCATCGTCAAAAACGCCTGGCAGATCAATCGCAGCCCACTCCCAAGAACTGAAAATGCTGTCGCGCTCATCCTTGATGGTGACCGACAGGTTGAAGTTGGTGATCAGATCGGAACCGGGGTTGAAGCCGTCGGTGGTCAGATCGTGGGTCCAGCTGTAGGTGTTGTTGGAAATGTAGACATCGGGGTTGAAGTCGATGGTCTGGGTCCATGGGGTGGCGGAAGCGGCCACCGACACCACGGCAAAAGCAACGCCTGCCAGAAGTGACTTGAGTTTCATCATCATTTTGAATCCCTGGTTGGTTAAAGGTTGAGAGTTGAAGAACGTGAATCGCTCGCTGCGCGGTCCCTCGGCTTCTCTTTTGCAGTAACCGTGCCAACCGGAAAATTTGCATACATATCAAATATCTATGAAACTGTTCCGGTATATTTTCACGCAACCTGTAAATAAATCCGACAGGCCACTGGGTCGCTTCCTTTGCCTGCGCGCTGGCGTGGCCATGGACCGGGCAGACGAAAAAAAAGCCCGCCTAGGAGGCGGGCTTTTTTTCGTCACGCGATCAACAGATCAGCGGGTGCGGCGGCGCACCACGGCCATGCCGGCCAAGCCCAGACCCAGCAGCATGAGCATGCCGGGTTCGGGAACAGCGCGCACATCTTCGCGGCCCTTGGCGACCAGCGATGCTTCGGTGAAATAGAAGTCGCCGCTGTTGGCCTTGAGCGTCACGCTCAGTTTGCCGTCGAGGTTGAGCGAGGTCATGCCGCTGATCAAAGCGCCGGAGTTGGTGTACCAATCCCAGCCGGTATCCACTTCCCATTCGCTGCCCGGCGCGCCGGCCAGAAAAACCTGCGCATATTCTGCGGGGTCGTTGCCGGAGTCGTCCTTGAGCCGGAGCTTCAGAACGAAGCTGTCGACCATGTCGGTGAGTGCGTTGAAGCCGTCCAAGGTGATGTCGTGGATCCAGCTGGTGCTCTTTTGGGCAGCGGTGCCGGTGCTCGACATGTACATGTCGCTGGGGTTGTAGGTGTTGCTCCAGGTGGCGGTTGGGACTGCCGAGGCCGTCATCGATACCACCGCGAGCGCAAGACCCGCCAACAGTGCTTTGACTTGTTTCATCATTTTGATTTCTCCGGTGTTGCAGGACTTGAAAGCCGCGCGGGATCGGCAGCTCTCGGGTCAGCTGATAGCACTTGTTGTGCCAGCCCAGAAAATCCTATATGAATCATGGATGTCCCCAGCTTTTGGCGACATTTTTCACGCAAACTGTAAGAAAACGTTTTAACCCGTCGGCTGCGCAGACCCTGGAGGCTGGATCAGGCGGGTTTGGCTCCACCCGCAGCGGCCCGCAACTTGTCTTTTTTGCTGGGGCGTTTGCCTTTGATGCCACCTGTGCCGGGCACAGGAGGTGGGGCCGCCTCGGTGGGCTCGAAGCCCTCGATGTGCTCGGGTAGAAGCCGCATGCCCTGGCGCTTTTCGATAACCCCCCAGTGGGCCTGGCTTTCGGCGGTCACGAAGCTGACGGCCAAGCCGCCTTCGCCCGCCCGCGCGGTCCGGCCGATGCGGTGCACATAGTCGACGGCGGAGCGGGGCAGGTCGTAGTTCACCACCACCGGCAGTTGAACGATGTCGATGCCGCGAGCGGCCAGGTCGGTGGTCACCACCACGTCCCAGCGTTTTTCCTTGAATTCGCTCAGGGTCTGCTTGCGCGCGCCCTGGCTCAAGCCGCCGTGGAACGAGGTGGCAAACAAGTCGCCCTGGTGCAGTTTCGCGGCCACGTGTTGAGCCGCATATTGGGTGGCCACAAAGACCAGCACGCGCTCCCAGCCGTTGCTCTTGATGAGGTGGCGTAGCAATTGGGTGCGGCGCTGGGCGTCCACCTGGATCATGCGTTGCACGACCGTGGCGCTGGCCCCGGGTTCATGGGCTTCGATATCCACGCGCAGCGGGTCGCGCAACAAGGTTTGGGCCAGGGTTTCCACCGCTGGGGGGAAGGTGGCCGAGAAGAAGAGGTTTTGCCGCTTCGGCGGCAGCAAGTCCAGCACGCCCTGGAGTTCGTCGGCAAAGCCCAGGTCCAGCAACCGGTCGGCCTCGTCCAGCACCAGGCATTCCACGGCCTGCAACTGCAAGGCGTTGTGCTGAACCAGATCGAGCAGGCGGCCCGGCGTTGCCACGACCACATCGGCGCCGCCCCGCAGCGCCATCATTTGCGGATTGATGGAGACACCACCGAACACCACAACCACCTTGGCCGCTTGGGGCAGGTGTTGGCACAAGCTGCGCAGCACATCGCCGACCTGGGCCGCGAGCTCGCGCGTGGGCACCAGGACGAGAGCCCGCACCCGGCGTGGGTTGGGGGCTGGCTGGCTGCTCAGGCGCTGCAAGAGCGGCAGGGCGAAGGCGGCGGTTTTGCCCGAGCCGGTCTGCGCGGTGGCGAGCAAGTCCGTGCCCGCGAGTACCGCCGGTATGGCTTGCGACTGGATGGGTGTGGGTGTGGAAAACCCCAGTTCGGCCGCTGCGCGGGCAAGATGGGGATCGAGTCCCAGGGAGGCAAATGGCATGTAAGAGGCTTTTGGCCGAGAAAAGGCCGCTTCCCGAGTCTAACGGGCGCGGCCGCAACCCCAGTGTGCGGTCGCGATAGCATTCGGGTCATGAAAAGCAAATCTTCTGGCGGCGGCCTGGTGTATTCCACCGAGTCGGGCCGCATGTGCCCGGTCTGCCGTCAACCGGTGGCGGCTTGTGTGTGTGGACAGGCGCGCCCGGTGGTGGCGGGCGACGGGATTGTGCGGGTGTCGCGCGAAACCAAAGGCCGGGGCGGCAAGGCGGTCACCTTGGTCAAGGGGCTTGCGCTGGATGCATCCGCCTTGGTGGCCCTGGCCAAGCAGCTCAAGGCCGCCTGTGGTTCGGGTGGTACCGTGAAAGACGGTGTGATCGAAGTGCAGGGCGACCACTGCGACAAGCTGGTGCTGGCGCTCCAGGCCAAAGGGTTTGCGGTCAAACGCGCGGGCGGCTGAATCGGTTTGGGCCACGATCCGTGGCGCGCCAGCGCTTTAGCGCAGGATGTCCAGCAAGCGGTCGAGTCCACCTTGGTGGATGGCCACCATGGCTTGTTCGCGCACCTTGGGCTTGGCGTGGTAGGCCACCGACAACCCCGCCACGCCCATCATGGGCAGGTCGTTGGCACCGTCGCCCATGGCTATCGCCTGCTGGGGTGAAATACCCAGCAGGGTGCAGGTTTGCAGCAGCATCTTGCGTTTTTCTTCGCCGTCGCAGATGTCGCCCCAGTCCTGGTCCACCAGCCGCCCGGTGAGTTGGCCGCAGTTGGGCCCGCTTTCGATTTCCAGGACGTTGGCGCGGGTGTAGTCGATGCCCAGGCGGTCGCGCACGCGATCGCTGAAGAAGGTGAAGCCACCCGAGACCAGCAACACCTTCATGCCAGCGGCCTTGCACGCCGCCACCAGTTCTGTAGCTCCCGGGTTGAGTTGCAAGCGCTCCACATAGACCTGTTCCATGTCGGCCACGGTCACGCCGCGCAGCAACGCCACCCGCTTGCGCAGGCTGTCTTTGAAGTTGGTGATTTCACCGCGCATGGTGGCCTCGGTGATGGCCGCCACTTCTTCTTTGCGGCCCACCGCGTCGGCGATTTCGTCCACACACTCGATGTTGATGAGTGTTGAGTCCATGTCGAAGGCGATGAGTTTGAAGTCCGCCAACTTCAGCGGGGGGACGAAGCCTTGGGTCACCAGGCCAGGCGCGGATTCGATTGCAGTCATACGGGCGATTATTGCGGAAGGGCGGCAAGAGCCCTCACGTCCTCACAAGAGCACGCAGCGCCGGATCGGCCGCGTCCAAGGGCAGGTGCCCGGCCATCACCAGTTGCGCCAGGCCATGCACCGCGCCCCACAAGGCGGTCGCCAGCGGTTGCGGCTGGTGTCCGGGCAAGACGCCTGCGGCTTGTGCGTTGGCCACGCAAGTGCCGAGCAAGGCTTCGTTGGCGGCGATCAGCGGCGCCATTTCGTCACTGGGCTGTCCAGGTGGGCAGATTTGCGGGTCGTAGATGAGCGCAAACGCGTGGGGCTCGTCGGCCGCAAAGCGGATGTAGGCCATGCCCAGCGCCACCAGCTGATCCAGGGCGGCGCTGTGCTGTGCCACGGCTTCTTGCTGCGCCAGCAGAAAGCGCTTCATGCACTCCACGCCCACCGCCTTGATGAGGCCGGTGCGGTCCTCGAAGTAGTGGTAGGGCGCGGTGTGGCTGACTTCGGCGGTTCTGGTCAGTTCGCGCAGGCTGAGCTGGTGGGCCGGCGTGTCGGCCAGCAGCTGGAACGCCGCGTCCAGCAAGGCCTGGCGCAGGTTGCCGTGGTGGTACAGGCGGGCGGGCGGATTTGATCTTGACATTGGAAAGATTCTATCGGACACTGCGCTCCATCAATATTGACAGTGTAAAGATTAACCTTTGAAAGAAGCGATATGTCCCGTATCTTGGTGATCGACGGTCACCCCAATTCTCAGTCCTTGTGTGCAGCACTGGCAGAACACTACGCAGAGCGCGCGCGCGCTGCAGGCGCTCAGGTGGAGGTGTTGTGTTTGCGTGATCTGGCGTTCGACCCCGTGCTGCGCCCGGGTGCCGGTGCTTTGCCCGTGCTGGAGCCGGACCTGCTGCGTGCGCAAGCTTTGATCCGGGACAGTGGGCACATCTGCGTGGTGGCGCCGGTGTGGTGGGGTTCGGTGCCGGCCTTGCTCAAAGGCTTTTTTGACCGCACGCTGGAGAAGGGTTGGGCATACCGTTACCACGCCAATGGCATTCCTGAGGGCTTGCTCAAAGGACGCCGCGCCCGGGTGCTGATGACCACCGACTCACCGGGGTGGTATTTGCGGTGGCTGCAGGGCAACCCCACGGCCAACCAACTGGTGCACAGCACCCTGAAATTTTGTGGGCTCAAGCCCGTCACCCTGAGCCGTTTCGGCCCGGTACACAGCAGCACGCCCGCACTGCGCCAGCGGTGGTTGGTGCAAGCGGGCGAAGCCGGAGCGGCCGACGCGCTGGCGCTGCGATAAAGCGCCGGTGCGCGTTCAGGTGGTTGCCACCACGGGCTGCCCCAGGTTGCGCAACACGTCGCGCACCAGCAGCACACGGTCTTTGGTCTCGGGCAGTTCCCGCTCGATGCGCAGCTTCTCGTTGCCGGCCAGCTTGATGTGGCGGTTCTTTTGGATCAGTTCGATGATGCGCATCGGGTCGATCGGCGGATTCGCGCGGAACGTGATCTGGGTGACGCCAGGTGCCGCATCGACCTTCACCACGCCATACGGCGCGCTCAGGCAGCGCAGGCGGTGCACATCGATCAGGGTCTGCGCCTGGGGCGGCAGTTTGCCGAAGCGGTCCACGATCTCTTCCAGCAGGCTGTCGATTTGCTCGCTGGTCTGGGCCGTGGCCAGCTTCTTGTAGAACGACAGGCGCAGGTGCACGTCGCCGCAGTAGTCGCTGGGCAGCAGGGCGGGCGCGTGCAGGTTGATGTCGGTGGTGACCGACAAGGGCGACAGCAGATCGGGCTCGCGCCCGGCTTTCAGCGAGCGCACCGCTTCGCTCAGCATCTCGTTGTAGAGCTGGAAGCCCACTTCCAGCATGTTGCCGCTCTGGTTTTCGCCCAGCACCTCGCCAGCGCCTCGGATTTCCAGGTCGTGCATGGCCAGATAAAAACCACTGCCCAGTTCTTCCATCTGCTGGATCGCGTCCAGGCGCTGCGCGGCTTGTTTGGTCAGGCTCTCCAGGTCGGGCACCATGAGGTAGGCGTAGGCTTGGTGGTGGCTGCGGCCCACGCGGCCACGCAGTTGGTGCAGCTGGGCCAGCCCGAACTTGTCGGCCCGGCTCATGACGATGGTGTTGGCGGTGGGCACGTCGATGCCGGTCTCGATGATGGTCGAGCACAGCAGCAGGTTGAAGCGCTGGGCCACAAAGTCGCGCATCACGCGTTCCAGGTCGCGCTCGGGCATCTGGCCGTGGGCCACGGCGATGCGGGCTTCCGGCAGCAACTGCTCCAGTTGCGCGTGGCGGTTTTCGATGGTGGCCACTTCGTTGTGCAAAAAGTAGACCTGTCCGCCGCGCTTCAATTCGCGCAACACGGCCTCGCGGATCACACCATTGCCTTCGCTGCGCACAAAGGTCTTGATGGCCAGGCGGCGCTGCGGTGCGGTGGCGATCACCGACAGGTCGCGCAGACCTTCGAGCGCCATGCCCAGGGTGCGGGGAATGGGGGTGGCGGTGAGGGTGAGCACATCGACCTCGGCGCGCAAGGCCTTCATGGCCTCTTTGTGGCGCACACCAAAGCGGTGCTCTTCGTCGATGATCAGCAGGCCGAGATCTTTGAATTTGACCGTGCCACTGAGCAGCTTGTGGGTGCCGACCACAATGTCCACGCTGCCGTCTTCCAGGCCTTTGGCGGCGGCGGTGATTTCTTTGCCCGAGCGAAAGCGGCTCATCTCCGCGATCTTGATCGGCCACTTGGAAAACCGGTCCACCAGGGTTTGGTAATGCTGTTCGGCCAACAGCGTGGTTGGGGCCAGCAAGGCGACCTGGCGGCCACCGGTCACGGCCACGAAAGCAGCGCGCAAAGCGACCTCGGTTTTGCCAAAACCCACGTCGCCGCAAACCAACCGGTCCATGGGGCGGGGGCTGATCATGTCCTGGATCACGGCGTGGATGGCGGCGCGCTGGTCGGCGGTTTCTTCAAAGCCGAAATCGTTGGCAAAGCTCTCGTAGTCTTGTGCCGAGTAGCGGAACGCATGGCCTTGGCGCGCGGCGCGGCGCGCATAGATATTGAGCAGTTCGGCTGCGGCATCGCGCACTTGTTCGGCCGCTTTGCGTTTGGCCTTTTCCCATTGCCCGCTGCCGAGCTTGTGCAGCGGCGCTTCGTCGGCGCCGACGCCGGTGTAGCGGCCAATCAGCTGCAGCTGACTCACCGGCACATACAGCACCGCCTTGTCGGCGTACTCCAGGTGCAGGAACTCCATCAGCGAAGGCGAACCATCGGGGTTCTTGTCGCCCATGTCCATGTTCACCAAGCCGCGGTAGCGGCCAATGCCGTGCGCGGTGTGCACCACCGGGTCGCCCAGATTGAGCTCGCTCAGGTCTTTGATCAGCGCTTCGACATCGCTGACTTGTTCCTGCTTCTTGCGCCGGCGCGTGGTGGGTCCGGCGGCGAACAGTTCGGTCTCGGTGACGAAGTCCAGCCCACCGTCGAGCCAGGAAAAACCCACGTTGAGCGCAGCGGTGGCGATGCCCACGGCTTCTTCGCTGGCCTGGAATTCCACCAGCGAGTCGAAGGCTGGCGGGTTGACGCCACTGGCGCGCAGGAAGTCGAGCAGGCTTTCACGCCGGCCGTCGCTCTCGGCCAGCAAGAGCACGCGGTGCGCGGTGTTGCGCATGTGGGCTTGCAGGCGGGCCAGCGGTTCTTCGGCGCCGCGCACCACCGAGAGCTCGGGCATCTTGAAGAAGTGCCCGCTGTCCATTTCGGCGTGCTCGGCGTCGGCCTGCGGCGGGCGGATCGCCAACTGCGCGTGCGACTTGGCCTGGGCGTAAAACTGTTCGGCGTCGAGGAACAGCGCTTCGGGTGGCAGCACCGGGCGCTCCGGATCGCCTTTGATGAGGCGGTAGCGGTCGCGGGTGTCCTGCCAGAAACGCTGGAAGGCGGATTCGAGATCGCCGTGCAGCACCACGGTGGCCTTGTCGCCCAGGTAGTCGAACACCGTGGCGGTTTCTTCGAAGAACAGCGGCAGGTAGTACTCGATACCGGCGGTGGCCACGCCATTGCCCATGTCTTTGTAGATGCGGCTCTTGGTCGGGTCGCCCTCCAGCAGCTCGCGCCAGCGGCTGCGGAATTTGGCGCGCGCGGGCTCGTCCATGGGGAATTCGCGACCGGGCAGCAGGCGCACCTCGGGCACGGGGTAGAGGCTGCGCTGGCTGTCTGGGTCGAAGGTACGGATGCTGTCGATTTCATCGTCGAACAGATCCACGCGGTACGGCACCAGGGAGCCCATGGGGAACAGGTCGATCAGGCCGCCGCGCACCGCGTATTCGCCGGGGCTGACCACCTGGGTCACATGCTGGTAGCCCGCCAGCGTGAGCTGGCTCTTGAGCTTGGCTTCGTCGAGCTTTTGTTTGACCTTGAACTCAAAGGTGTAGCCGGCCAGAAACGCCGGTGGAGCCACCCGGTACAAGGCGGTGGTGGCGGGCACCAGCACCACGTCGGCGCCGCTGTCTTTGTCGCGTTGGTCGGCGCGGTTGTGGATGCGCCACAAGGTGGCCAGGCGCTCGCTGATCAGGTCCTGGTGCGGAGAAAACGTGTCGTAGGGCAGGGTTTCCCAGTCGGGGAACAAAGCGCAGCGCAGGCCGGGCGCAAAAAACGCCATCTCTTCGATCAGGCGCTGGGCGTCGCCGGCGTCCGAGGTGACGATGGCGGTGATCCGGCCGGCGGCTTTGTCGCGTTCGGCCAGCTGGGCCAGCAGCAAGGCGTCCGCCGAGCCGCAGGGGCGGGGCAGGGTGTAGCGTTTGCCGGGGGTGAGTTTGGGTAGGTCCATGACAGTCGCGGGCTTGGCGGCGGTGCGGGGCAGGACGCAGCAACAGCATGCTGGTTCGCCTGCGCGGCACGCAGCCATGACAAACACCCCCCGCCGGGATGGGCGGGGGGCGTGCAGCACTGATTCTAGAATGCGGACACACCATGAACGCCCCCACATCCGAATCAACCCCAGGCGGCGGTTCCCGCTGCCATGCCTTGTTGCCCTGCGCGGGAACCGGGTCCCGCGCCGGTACACCCGTGCCCAAGCAATACCAGCCCATTGCCGGCCGGCCCATGGTGTTGCACACGCTGGCGGCGCTGCAGGCGGTGGAGCGCGTGGCGCTGTGCCTGGTGGTGACCGCGCCCAGCGATCGGTTCTGGGATGCAGACAGCGCCAGTCAGGTGGTGGCGCCCTGTGGTGGCGACACCCGTGCCGAAACGGTGTTCAACGGTTTGCAGGCTTTGCTGGACCATGGCGCCGCTGCATCGGATTGGGTGCTGGTGCACGATGCGGCCCGCTGTCTGGTGACACCCGCGCAAATCAATGCCTTGCTGGACGCCTGCTGGAACGACGCCGTGGGCGGTTTGCTGGCGCTGCCCTTGCCCGACACCCTCAAGGTTGGCCTGGACGGGCGTGTGGCCGCCACCGTGGACCGCAGCGACAAGTGGCTGGCGCAAACGCCGCAAATGTTCCGTATCGGCGCTTTGCGCGCGGCCTTGGCGGCGGCTGCCGAGCAGGGTTTTGTGGGCGTGACCGACGAGGCCAGCGCCATGGAGATGGCCGGGCACCACCCCCGGCTGGTGCCCGGCAGTCCGCAGAATTTCAAGATTACCTACCCGGCAGACTTTGCATTGGCCGAGGCCGTGCTCAGCAGCCGCACCCGAACGGAACCCGCATGACCGAACCGAATTTCCATTTCCGCATCGGTGAGGGCTGGGATGTGCATGCCTTGGTGCCGGGCCGCCCGCTCATCATCGGTGGCATCCACATCCCGTACCACCTGGGTTTGCTGGGGCATTCCGATGCCGACGTGCTGTTGCACGCCGTGACCGACGCGCTCTTGGGTGCGGCGGCGCTGGGCGACATCGGGCGGCATTTCCCCGACACCGACGAGCGCTTCAAAGGGGCCGATTCCAGCGTGTTGCTGGCCGAGGCCATGCACCGGGTGCGTGAAGCGGGGTACGAACTGGGCAATCTGGACTGCACCGTGGTGGCCCAGGCGCCCAAGCTGGCCGCGCACATCGCTGCCATGTGCGCGGGCATGGCGCGTACCCTGGGCGTGGCGGTGGCGCAGGTCAACGTGAAAGCCAAGACGGCGGAAAAGCTGGGCCCGGTGGGGCAGGGCCTGTCGATCGAAGCGCGCGCCGTGGCGTTGCTGCACGCCATCCGCGCATAACGTGGACAGGGCCGCGCAGGCTCCTAGTTCGGGGCTTTGTGCATTTTCATGTGCGCAGCCAATCCGCCGCTGGAGCTGTTGGCCAGCGCAAAACGGCCACCCATGTGGATGATGGCGCGCTCCACGATCGCCAGTCCCAGACCGGTGCCGGTGGCCGACGATCGGGATGCGTCGCCCCGGTAAAAGGGCTGCGTGAGTTGGCTGAGCAGTTCGGCGCTCACACCCGGTCCCCGGTCGCGCAACTTGATCAAGACCGCACCGTCTTTGGTTTTGGCTGTGACATCGATTTCCGCCACACCGGTTTGCAGGCTTTTACCGTAGCGCTGCGCGTTCTCCAGCAAATTGGAGAACACCCGTTGCAGCTCGACGGCATCGCCCATCACGATGGTGCGTTCCGGGATATGGGTGGTGATGTGGGTGTTGGGGTCTTTGCCCAAGGCAAAAATCGCGTCTTCGACCACCTGGTTGAGGTGAACCGGTTCGGGCTTGCTGTGGTCGGGGCGGGCGTAGTCCAGAAACTTGTCGATGATGGCGTTGACCTGGTCGATGTCGGCGGCCATGTGCTCGCGCGCCTCCACGTCGGACACGCTCATCTCGGTCTCCAGCCGAAGGCGGGCCAGCGGCGTGCGCAGATCGTGGGAGATGCCGGCCAGCATCAAAGTACGGTCTTGTTCTATTTTGCTCAAACGCTGCGCCATGCGGTTGAAGCCAATGTTGACTTCCCGGATCTCGCTGGTGGCGACGGATTCGTTGAGCTGGCTGGAGTTGAAATCGCCTTCCCGCACACGGCCGGCGGCGAACGAGAGCTTCTTCAGCGGGTGGTTGATCAGACGCGCGATCAAGGCGGCGCCGGTCAACGAAAGCAGGGCGGCTGTGCCGAGCCAGATCAACCAGGTTGTGCCTGTGACCGGACCAATGCGGGAGGGATCGGTCAACAGCCAGTAGGCGTCGCCATCGATGGAGAAACCCACCCACAGACCGGGGTTGCCATTCACCTCGCTGGCCACCACCGTGTCCGGCCCCAGGCGCCCGCTCAAGCGTTCGCTGATGCTGCGGCTCAGCGTGTCGGTGTTGTAGAGCTTGTAGGTGTCGGCGGGTTCGCGCGGCGAAAAGCGCACACCTTCTTCGTCCGCCAGGGTCTTGACCAGCGATACCCGTGCGATCGAGTCCGAATGCACCAAGGCTGCCCGGCTGAGGTTGACCAGGGACGCGAGTTGCTGGGCACTTTGCAGTGCCCGGGGTTCGAATTCCAGCGCCCTGAAGGTCTGCAGCCAAGCCACGATGCAACCCACGAGCAGCAGCGAGAGAAAGAAAAACGTGCGCCAGAACAGGCTCACGCCCAATTGCGGGCGTATGTCCAGCGGCGCGGGTGCCGTCTCCAGCGTGGCTGGATGGGTTTCAAACGGGACTCGGGATTCTTCTTCGCTCATCAGGCATTTCCATCGGGCACAAACACGTAACCCACCCCCCAGACGGTTTGCAGATAGCGGGGCGATGCCGCATCTTCTTCGATCAGCTTGCGCAAACGCGAAACCTGCACATCCAGGCTGCGATCAAATGGCTCGAATTCGCGGCCACGCGCCAATTGCGCGAGCTTTTCCCGCGACAAGGGCTGGCGCGGGTGGCGCACCAAAGCCTTGAGCATGGCGAATTCGCCGGTGGTCAAAGGCAGGTCCACGCCTTCCTTGCGCAGGGTCCGAAGACTGAGATCGAATTCGAAAGGCCCGAAGGTGACGGTTTCGGCTTCTTGCGACGGTGCACCGGGCACCTCGGTCGGCGGGCGGCGGCGCAGCACCGCATGGATGCGGGCCAACAATTCGCGCGGATTGAAGGGTTTGCCCAGGTAGTCGTCGGCGCCGACCTCCAATCCCACGATGCGGTCCACGTCTTCGCTCTTGGCCGTCAGCATGATGATGGGCGTGCGGTCGCCATTGGCGCGCAAGCGGCGGCAGATCGACAGGCCGTCTTCACCGGGCATCATCAAGTCCAGCACGATGAGGTCGACCGAATCGCGCTGCAGCACCCGGTTCAAGGCTTTGCCGTCCTCGGCCAACATGACTTCAAAACCTTCTTGCATGAGGTAGCGGCGCAGTAAATCGCGGATGCGGACATCGTCGTCCACCACCAGGATTTTGTTGGGACGTGCGTTGTTTTGTGGCATGACAGCAACTTTCCTTAAATGTAACAAACGCGATTGTGGCAGCGCCAAGTCCTTGTCAGCACTCATTTTTTGTTTTTCTGACAGGCTGTTACAGATGTTGCTCCCGCAGGCGCTCCGTTCACCTCCAGCGCATCACACAATGGGTTCTCTGTGCATACTCGAGGGGATCATGAAGAGGTATATATCAGGTGGGCTGCTGCTGCTGGCACAGGGACACACCCAGGTCATCGCGCGAGACAACCGCAAACCCTTTCCATCCAACGAACCACCGGTTTCGCTGTTGCCCATTTCCATGGACGACAACGAACCGCGTGCGCCACTGAAACTGCGCGACGTGTTCCGCCATCCCCTGGATGAGCAGGACGATCTGAGCAAACCCTACCGCCTGACGGTTGAAGAGCGGCACCGCTTGCGCGAACAGCTCAGAAGCCAGGCCTCCAACGATCCCAAGAAGTGAGCATGACCCTCCCGTTGCAACGTCTGTTTTCCCGTTTCGCTGTTCATTCGTTCCTCCCTGCGGTTCTTGCTTTCGGTGTCGCGGGCGTCGCCCAAGCCCAGGCAGTGGCGCCCGAGCCCGTCAACGTGGTGCATATCGCCGCCAGCGGCTTTCTGGAAGTGCCGCAGGACTGGCTGAGCATGAGCTTGAGCACCACCAAAGAGGGCCCGGATGCGGGCACGGTGCAGAACCAGCTCAAGGTGGCGCTGGAATCTGCGCTGGTGATTGCCCGGGCTGCGGCCCAGCCTCGGCAACTGGAAGTGCGTACCGGTCAGTTCAGTCTGTACCCGCGTTACGGCAGCAACAGCAAAATCATTGGTTGGCAAGGGCGCACCGAGCTGGTGCTGGAAGGCCGGGACTTCGCCGCCATCAGCACCACCGCAGGCAAAATCCAGTCGCTCAGCATGGGCAATGTGGGCTTTTCGCTGTCGCGCGAGGCGCAACAAAAACTGGAGTCGGATGTGCAGGCGCTGGCCATCGAGCGCTTCAAGATGCGCGCCGGTGAGGTCAGCAAGAGCTTGGGCTTCGCGGGCTACAGCTTGCGTGAACTGTCTATCAGCTCGGCAGATCAGGGCGCGGCACCGTTTCGTCCCCGGGTGATGGCCATGGAGGCGAAGGCGGCGATGTCGGATGCGCCGGTGCCGGTCGAGGCGGGGCAGAGCACCGTGAATGTCACCGTGTCGGGATCGATCCAGTTGCGCTGATCCACAAGCGCAGACCCCATGCAAAATGCCCGCATCGCGGGCCTTTTGCATGGGGTGGGGCGGGCCCAGAAGCTGTGACCCGGTGTCCGCCTTGGGTCTTATTGCGCGACCCAGCCGCCATCCATGTTCCACGCCACACCACGCACGTTCTGGCCGGCAGGTGAACAAAAGAAGATCGCCAGCTCACCCAGTTCTTCTGGCGTGGTGAATTGCATCGAGGGCTCTTTTTCGCCCAGCAAGAGCTTTTTCGCTTCTTCGTTGGAAAGACCCAGAGCGGCGGCTTTGGCATCCACTTGTTGTTGCACCAGCGGCGTGAGCACCCAACCTGGGCAGATGGCGTTGCAGGTCACGCCCGAGTCGGCGTTTTCCAGCGCGGTGACCTTGGTCAGGCCGATGACGCCGTGTTTGGCCGCCACATAGGCCGATTTTTCGGCCGAACCCACCAAACCATGCACCGAAGCCACGTTGATGATGCGGCCCCAATTGGCTTTGCGCATGGCCGGCACGGCCAGGCGGGTGGCGTGGAAGGCGCTGGACAGGTTGATGGCCATGATCGCGTCCCATTTCTCAACCGGAAAATCCTCGATGCGGGCCACGTGCTGGATACCCGCGTTGTTCACCAGGATGTCCACCTGACCAAAGCGTTCGGCGGCAAAGCGCATCATCTCTGCAATTTCCCCGGGCTTGCTCATATCGGCGCCGTGGTACGCCACCTGGGCGCCCAGGGCCGCGATCTCCGCTTGGGGGCCTTCGGCATCGCCAAATCCGTTGAGAACGATGTTGGCGCCTTGACGCGCCAAGGCCTTGGCAATGCCCAATCCGATGCCGCTGGTGGAGCCGGTGACGAGAGCGGTTTTGTTCGCAAGCATGAGAAATCTCCAGTTCCATTACGATAGGTTGAGTACAGCAGAAACCTTATCACGGAGACCCATGGGATGGAGCAACTCACAGCAATGCCCGAGCGAAAATCCTTGCGCGTGGACGGCCCTGCCGCCCGCGGTGGTGGTGATCGCCACCTGAGTTATTGGGAGTGGACCAACCAAGCCGGCAACGACGACCCGCACGTGGTGATTTGCGTGCACGGGCTTTCGCGCCAAGGGCGCGATTTCGACGTGTTGGCCCAGGCGCTGTCCCGGCACGCCCGGGTGCTGGCGGTGGATGTGGCGGGTCGGGGTGAGAGCGACTGGCTGGCCGATGCCATGGCTTATCAACTGGGTACCTACGTGGCCGATATGGGCGCGCTGGTGGCGCAGGTTCGCCAAGAGTCGCCCAGCGCCGTGCTGGACTGGGTCGGGACCAGCATGGGGGGCATGATCGGCATGGCCATGGCGGCTCAACCCGCTGTGGGGCTGCGGCGGCTGGTGCTCAACGATGTGGGGCCGACGATCCAGTGGGCGGCGTTGCAGCGCATCGCCGCGTACCTGGGACAAAACCCCGGGTTTTCCTCGGAAGCCGAGGCCTTTGACTACCTGGCTTCGATTTCACAAGGTTTTGGCCCGCACACGGCCGAACAGTGGCGTGCGCTGTCGCAGCCCATGCTGCGTCAGCGCGATGGGCGCTGGTGGCTGCACTACGACCCCGCGATCGCCTTGCCGGTGAAAGCCTTGGTGCAGGCGAGCGACCAGACCGCTGCGCAGCAAATGGTGCGCGATGGAGAGGCGGCGATGTGGGGCGTGTACGAAGCCATCACCGCCCGGACCCTGCTGCTGCGTGGCGCCGATTCCGATTTGCTCACGCGCGAAACCGCCGCACGGATGGCCCAGTGTGGACCCCAGGCCCGGTGCGTGGAGTTTGCGGGTGTGGGGCACGCCCCCACCCTGGTGGCACCGGACCAAGTGGAGGCGGTGTGCGAATTTCTTTGGGCCGACTGATGAAAAAAGGGCCAGATACACCACCGGCCGGCATGGTGACCCCGCTGCCGCAGGGCGCTGAGCGCGCGACCCCACAGGTCGGTGGCGAAGAGCCTTCGGCCATTGTGGCCGCGACCTCTGACAGTCTGCCGCAATTGGATCAAGCGCTGCAGCGGGCGCGTGCCTTTGCCGAGCCGTTGTTGGCCAACGAACAGCTCGATACGGGCGAAAACATCCGGGCCCACGCCGATGCGGTGGCGGGCATTTTGCGTGACATCGGCGGCTCCGAGGCCATGCAGGCGGCGTCCTATCTGGTTTACGCCTGCCAGTACCTGAACCGGCCCAACGAGGTGATTGCCAAGGCCTTCGGGCCCAGCTACGCGGCCCTGGCCGTGGAAACCACCAAGCTGGTGCAGCTGCAACGGCAGGCGCGCAACAAGGCGGCCGAGGTGCTGGCCCGAAAAATCGAAGACCGGCAGGCGGCGCAGGACCTGGCCCTCGCTCCGGCGTCACCGGGGAAAGCGCCGGTCTCGGAGCTGGCGGCGAACCAGACCGAAAACGTGCGCAAGATGTTGCTGGCGTTTTCGCGCGACCTGCGTGTGGTCATGCTGCGGCTGGCCTCGCGCCTGCAAACCCTGCGTTACTTCGCGGCCGCGCGCCTCGATCCGGGGGAAACCATCGCCAGCGAATCCCTGCATGTTTTTGCGCCGCTGGCCAACCGCCTGGGCATTTGGCAAATCAAGTGGGAGATGGAGGATCTGGCGTTCCGTTTTCTGGAGCCCGAGACCTACAAAGAGGTGGCCCAGTGTCTGGATGAAAAACGCGCCGAGCGCGAAGCGCATGTGGAGCAGGCGCGCCGGCAACTGGAAAAGGATCTGCAAAAGCAGGGTATTCCGGCGCTGGTGCAGGGGCGCCCCAAGCACATCTACAGCATCGTGAAAAAGATGCGGGGCAAGTCGCTGGACTTTGAGCAGGTGTTCGACATCCGGGCCTTGCGCGTGGTTGTGCCCCAGACCGACGACTGCTATGCGGTGCTGGCCCATGTGCACGCACAGTTCATGCCGGTGCCGGACGAGTTTGACGATTACATCGCCAAGCCCAAACCCAATGGTTACCAATCTCTGCACACGGTGGTGCGAGACCAGCAGGGCCGCGCGTTTGAGATCCAGATCCGCAGCCAGGCCATGCACGACCACGCCGAACATGGGGTGGCGGCCCATTGGGCCTACAAAGAGGCGGGCGCCAAGGGATACGCGGGCGTTTCAGCCAGTTCGGACTACGACGCCAAGATCGCCGTGCTGCGGCAACTGCTGGCCTGGGAGCGGGATCTGAGTGGTTCTGGGCGCGGGCTTTTTGACGACCGCATCTATGTGCTCACGCCCGACGCCGCGATTGTCGAGTTGCCGCAAGGTGCCACCGCCGTGGACTTTGCCTACAGCGTGCACACCAGTCTGGGGCACAGGTGCCGGGGTGCGCGCGTCGATGGCGCGCTGGTCACGCTCAACACGCCTTTGCAAAACGGGCAAACGGTGGAGGTGGTGTCGGCCAAGGAGGGCGGCCCGTCGCGCGACTGGCTCAACGCCGAGCTCGGGTACCTGGTCAGCCACCGGGCCAAGAGCAAGGTGCGGGCCTGGTTCAATGCGATGGCGATGGAAGAGACCGTCGCTCGCGGGCGCGAGGCGGTGGAAAAACTGCTGCAGCGCGAGGGCAGAACCGCCGTCAAGCTGGACGATCTGGCCACCGGCATGGGTTTGTCCAGCGCCAGCGACTTGTTCGAGCAGGTCGGCAAGGACGAGCTGTCGTTGCGCGCCATCGAATCCTATCTGCGGCCCGCAGAGGTACCCGACCCGGTTGACGAGCACAACCTGGTGCTGAAAAAACCGCGCAAGCAAGCGTTGGCGCAGGCTGGCGGCGTGCTGGTGGTGGGGGTGGATTCCTTGATGACGCAGCTGGCCAAATGTTGCAAGCCCGCTCCGCCCGATGAAATCGGTGGCTTCATCACCCGCGGCAAAGGCGTGAGCGTTCACCGCAGCGACTGCACCGACTTTGTCCATTTGCAGCGCAAGTGCCCGGACCGGGTGATCGACGTGCAATGGAACGCCGCCGACGGCGTTGACAAGGACGGACGCTCGGCGGTCTATCCGGTGGACGTGCTGGTGGAGGCGGTCGATCGCCAGGGCTTGTTGCGCGACATTTGCGACGTGCTGGCGCGAGAGAAGATGAACGTGATCGGCGTGCAAACCCATTCCACCAAAGGCATCGCCTGGATGACCTTCACCATCGAGATCAACGATGCCCGGCAGGTGTCTCGGGCCATGTCGGTGGTGGGGGATGTGACGGCGGTGCGGGCGGTTCGGCGGAAATGATTTTTCGG
>NZ_JBFJMY010000004.1:0-30536 GCF_041633695.1 Hydrogenophaga sp. | reverse complement strand
TGGTAGGTACCCAGACCGGCCTTGGACGCCAGCGACGAGGGGCTGAACATGGGCACGCGCGTCATGGATTCGACACCCGCGGCGATCACCACGTCCATGGAGCCGGACATGACGGCCTGGGCCGCAAAGTGCAAGGCCTGCTGCGACGAACCGCACTGGCGGTCGATGGAGGTGCCGGGCACCGATTCGGGCAGCTTGGACGCCAGCACCGCGTTGCGCGCCACATTGGTGGACTGCTCGCCCACCTGGCTCACGCAACCCATGAACACGTCTTCCACCTGCGCCGGGTCGATACCGGTGCGGTCCACCAAGGCATTCAACACCTGGGCGGCCAGCTCCACCGGATGCCAGCCAGACAAACGACCGCCACGGCGGCCCCCAGCGGTACGGACGGCGGCGACGATATAGGCTTCGGACATGGCAGGGCTTCGCGGGTTGGTTTCGATGCCTGTATTCTGGTGCGCAGCCCAGGCGACCAGCGTCGTCGGAACAGACGATTTTGGCCAGCCGCCTTCCCAGCCCCATCAGACCGGGCAATCACCCTTGGACTTCGTCACTTCGGACGACGACCTCCCCGCCCACTGGCGACACACTGAGCCACCCCCACCCCGGAGACCGCCCCATGAGCGAACCCGTTTTGCACATCAGCCACCCGCAGCCGGGCTGCGCCTGCCTCACCCTGAACCGGCCACAGGCCCTGAACGCGCTCAGCGGTGCACTGCGGCAGGCCTTGGTGGACGCGCTGGGCACCCTGGCCCAGGACGACAGCGTGCGCGTGCTGGTGCTCACTGGCGCGGGCAAGGCCTTTTGCGCCGGGCTGGATTTGCAGGAGCTCAGCAGCCAGGGCCTGCCCGAACTGAGCGGCGCCAACGACCCGGTGCAGGCGCTGAAAGGCTTCCGCAAACCGGTGGTCGCCGCCATCAACGGTGCGGCCGTGACCGGCGGCTTCGAACTCGCCCTGGCCTGCGACGTCCTGCTCGCGTCCAGCACCGCCCGATTTGCCGACACCCACGCCCGCATCGGCGTCATTCCCGGTTGGGGCCTGTCGCAAAAACTCAGCCGCCTGATCGGCCTGTCGCGCGCCAAAGAAATGGCCTTCAGCGGCAACTTCATCGACGCCGAAACCGCCGAACGCTGGGGCCTGGTCAACCGCGTGTTGGCGCCCGATGCTCTGCTGCCCGCCGCCCTCGCCCTGGCCGCCGACATCGCCAGCGCCGAACCCGGCATGCTGCAGGCCTACAAGCGGCTGATCGATGAAGGGTTTGACTTGCCCATGGGTGAAGCGATGGCGCTGGAGGCGCGGCGTTCGAGCGAGTGGGCTGCGGCGCAGACGCCGCAAGCACTTGCACAGCGGCGCGATGCGGTGCAACAACGGGGGCGGGCGCAGGCGGGGTGAGGCTGGCTCGCAGCACTCAAGCACCGAGGGCAACGCAAAACAGCGGGGGGCGCGGCACGCCAGCGCAGTCGCGGTGCGCGAGCAACGACAGGCGAACACGAATTCGTCGATTCGGACGATGGGGGAAGCGAAGGTGCCGCCTACGATTCCCCTGACTCCTCGCAATCCCCCTTCAGAGACCTCATCAATGACCCCCTCCCTTTCCCGCCGCACCACCATCGCACTGGCCGCCGCCGTGATCGCCGTCGCCAGCACCGGCCTGGCCCATGCCCAGAAAAAATACGACACCGGTGTCTCAGACACCGAGATCAAGATCGGCAATATCGCCCCCTACTCGGGTCCGGTCTCCGCCTACGGCACCATCGCCAAGGCCGCTGGCGCATATTTCAAGAAGGTCAACGCCGACGGCGGCGTCAACGGCCGCAAGATCAACTACCTTTCGATGGACGACGCCTACACGCCCTCCAAGACCGTTGAGCAAGCGCGCAAGCTGGTCGAGCAGGAAGAAGTGTTCCTGCTGTTCTTGCCTATCGGGACCTCCCACAACCAGGCCATTCAACGCTACATGAACGCGAAGAAGGTGCCACAGCTTTTCGTGGGCTCCGGTGCCACACGTTGGGGTGATATCAAGAATTTTCCATGGACGATGGGCTGGCAGCCGACCTACCACGCAGAGGGCAAAGTGTTCGGGCAGCATGTGCTCGAAAGCAATCCGGACGCCAAGGTGGCGATCCTGATGCAGAACGACGACTTCGGCAAAGACTTCTACAAGGGCGTGCTCGACGGACTGGGCGCCAAGGCAGAGACACACATCGTCTCCCGACAAACCTTTGAAGTCACCGACCCCACGATCGACAGCCAGATCGTCTCGGCCAAAGGCGCGGGCGCCGACGTGCTCATCATCCTGGCCACGCCCAAGTTCTCGGCCATGGCGATCCGCAAAACGGGCGAGATGGGCTGGAAGCCAACCCGGTACGTGGCGAGCGTGTCGGTGTCGGTGAATTCGGTTCTCAAGCCCGCAGGGCTGGACAATGCGGTCGGCGTGATCAGCGCCACCTACTTCCGCGACTCGACCGACCCGGCCTCGAAAGGCACGCCCGAGTTGACCGAGTACCTGGCCTTCATGAAACAGTACTACCCAGACGGCAACCCGGACGATTCGCTGAATCTGATCGGCTATTCGGCGGCACAAACGCTGGTGCAAACGCTCAAACAGGCTGGCGACAACCTCACCCGCGAAAACGTGATGAAGCAGGCGTTGAACCTCTCGATGACGCTGCCCATGCTGTATCCCGGCATCGACTTGAAGACCGGTCCAGACGACTTCTTCCCGATTGAAAAGATGCAGCTGATCCGCTTCAACGGCACGCGCTACGAGCCCATCGGTGGCTTGTTCCAGGGGCGCTGAACCACAATGACCCACGCGGCAGCCACCACCCCGGCCATCCAGGACGGACCCACCATGCCTGGGCTGGTGCTGCGCGCGCTGCGCCGCCACCCCGAGCGCACCGCGTTCGTGCAAGACGGCGGCGAAGCACTGAGCTACCGCACCACGCTCAACCTGATCGGCCGTGTGCAGGCGGCGCTGGCTGCCGCCACCGGCGAGCAACCGCTGCGCCTGGCGCTCATCAGCTCCAACCGCGCCGAGGCCTGGTGCGCCGAGGTCGCCGCACAGGCGCTCGGCGGTCTCACCACCTGGCTGCACCCCATGGCTTCGATGGCCGACCAGGTGACCCAGATACAAGACGCGCAGGCCAACGCGCTGCTGGTGGACGAGCCGACCTCCCGCGACCGCGGCGGTGAACTCGCCGCGAGCTGCCCAGGGTTGAAGACCGTGTGGACACTCGGGCCCGCCAGCTTCGGCACCGACCTGATCGCCACCATGGCTCAGGTGGGGGAAGTCAGT
The DNA here is from genome assembly GCF_041633695.1 of Hydrogenophaga sp. Lineage (GTDB taxonomy): Bacteria > Pseudomonadota > Gammaproteobacteria > Burkholderiales > Burkholderiaceae_C > Hydrogenophaga. The sequence goes on along the minus strand of NZ_JBFJMY010000004.1, from coordinate 27,234 downwards.
GTGCGCGACCTCTCGCACCCCCTGGGCATGGCCACGCTGGGCTACACCGGTGGCACGACCGGCCGCTCCAAAGCCGCGATCCGCCGCCAGCGCCACCAGGCGGCGATCGCCCTCTCCATCCTCACCGACTTCGAGTTGCCGCTGATACCGCGTTATCTCGCGGCCGCCCCCATCAGCCATGTCGCGGGCACCAAGGTGCTGCCCACCCTGATGCGCGGTGGCACCGTGCATTTGCTCAAAAGCTTCGACCCCGAGCAACTGCTGGCCACCGTCGAGTGCGAACGCATCAACATGACGCTGCTGGTGCCCACCATGGTCTACAAACTGCTGGACCACCCCTCGCTGAGCCGAACCGATACGCGCTCGCTCGAGTTGCTGCTGTACGGTGCTTCGCCCATGTCGCCCACGCGATTGGTCGAAGGGATCGAACGCTTTGGCCCGGTGTTTTCACAGCTGTACGGGCAGACCGAGTGTTACCCCATCAGCTTGCTGCGCAAGGCCGACCACCACCCCAAGCACCCGGAGCTGTTCGCCTCGTGTGGCGCGCCCGTGTCCAGCTGCGACCTGCGCCTGCTCGACGACGAGATGAACGAAGTGCCGCCCGGCGAAGCGGGCGAGATCTGCGTGCGCGCCCCGCAGGCCATGGAAAGCTACTGGGGCCGACCCGAGCTCACCGACGAGGCCCAGGCCGGTGGCTGGCTGCACACCGGCGACATCGCACGCCAGGACGATCGGGGCTACCTGTACATCGTTGACCGCAAGAAGGACATGATCGTCAGCGGGGGCTTCAACGTGTACCCCCGCGAGATCGAAGATGTGTTGACCTCGCACCCCGCCGTGGCCATGGCCGCGGTGATCGGGGTGCCCGATGCCAAGTGGGGCGAAGCCGTGGCCGCCGTGGTGGTTCGCAAGCCTGGCGCCGAGGTGGACGAGGCCGCACTGGTGCAGCTGGTGAAAGGGAAAAAAGGCTCCCAACAGGCGCCCAAACGCGTGGAGTTCGTGGATGCTCTGCCGCTCACTGCGCTCGGCAAAATCGACAAAAAACAATTGCGCGAACCGCACTGGGCCGGCCAGGCGCGACGCGTGGGTTGAGAAAGGCACAGCAGCATGGCATTGCCCGACCACATCCGCCAGCGGCTGCGGCTGCCGGTGATCAGCGCGCCCATGTTCCGGGTGTCCGGCCCCGATCTGGTCGTGGCCGCATGCAAGGCTGGCGTGATCGGTGCCTTTCCCACCGCCAACTGCCGCAGCGTGGACGAGCTGGACCAATGGCTGCACCGCATACGCGGTGCCCTGCAGCCCAGCGATGCGCCCTTCTGCCCCAACCTCATCGTGCGGCGCGAGGGCATGCGCGAGCACCTCGACTGTCTGCTGCGGCACAGGGTTGAAATGGTCATCACCAGCGTGGGCTCGCCCGAAGCCGTGGTGGGCCCGCTGCACGACATGGGTTGCCTGGTATTCGCCGACGTGGCCTCGCTGCGCCACGCGCACAAGGCCATTGCAGCGGGGGTCGATGGCTTGGTGCTGCTGAGCTCTGGCGCTGGCGGCCAGACCGGCTGGGTCAACGGTTTTGCGTTTGCACGCGCCGTTCGCCAAGGCTTCGATGGCCCCATCATCATGGCCGGTGGCATGTCCGACGGCCAGGCCGTGTGGGCCGCACGCGCTTTGGGCTGCGATCTGGCCTACATGGGCACCAAGTTCATTGCCACCCACGAAAGCATGGCCGACCCGGCCTACAAGCAGATGCTGGTGACGAGCGGGTTCGACGATGTGATGCTGAGCAAGGCATTCACCGGCCTGGAAACCAATATGCTGCGTCCCTCCATCCTTGCCGCCGGCCTGGACCCGACCGCCATACCCGCCAGCGTGGGCGAAGAAGGCGCTGCCATGCTGTTCGGCAACGGCGCTGCAGACGCGGCGCCCAAGCGCTGGAAAGACATCTGGAGCGCCGGGCACGCGGTGTCGGGTGTAGGGACGGTGTGCAGTGTGGAAACGCTGGTGGAGAACACAGTACGGGAATATGAAGCGGCGCGGGCGGCGTCGAACCAGGCAGGGTTTTGAACGGAGCGCCCAGAGCACCGGCGCCGTGCGCTTGAAACGCCGTGTCGACGTCATGGTGCTTTCGGCAACACGCTCCAGCGGGTGAAAAGACCGGCTATATATCCAGCACAAGCTCCTTCGAGTGCGATCCCGAACAGCAAATCATCATCGTCTTGCCCGAGTCCTTTTCTGCCTGCGACAGCACGAGGTCGCGGTGATCGGGCCTGCCAGCTAGCACACGGGTTTCGCAAGCGCCACACACCCCTTGCTGGCACGAAGAGGGCACGACCACGCCACACGCCCGAAGGCTCTCCAGAATGGACTGCCCGGGTTCCACCGTGAGTTCGTGGCCGCTCCGCGCCAGGCGCACGGCAAAACCCCCTTCGACAGCGGCGGCTTGTTTCGCGGCAAAGTGCTCCACGTGCACGCGTTCGGGTGGCACGTCGGCACAGGCCCCCTCAAACGCTTCGATCATGGCGTTCGGTCCACAGCAGTAGAAATGCGAACCCTCGGGCGCCTGCGCCACCAGCCGCGTCCAGTCGAGGCGCCTGCCTGCTCCCTCGTCGCTGAAGCCCAGGTGCACATGTTCGGCGATACCGGGTTGGGCGAGTTCGTGCAGCAAGGGGGCACTGGAGCGACTGCGGGCGCGGAAGTGCAGCGTCCACGGGCGTCCGAGCGCCGCCAGGCTCTGCACCATGCACCACATCGGCGTGATCCCGATACCACCGGCAACCAACACGCTGTGCGCTGCGTCCTCCACCAAGGTGAAATTGTTCCGGGGCGCAGAAATGTCGATCAGAGCTCCCACTTTGGCCGCATCGTGCATCCAGGCCGAACCACCCCGGCCGGCCGCCTCCCGCTTGATACCGATGAGGTAGCGGTGGCGCTCCTGCGCATGGTTCAGCAACGAGTAGCTGCGGGCGACGCCTTGCGGCATGTGCACATCGATATGGGCACCTGCCGTGAATGGCGGCAACAAATCTCCACCGGGTGGGCGCAGGTCGAAGGTCAACACGTCCTCTGCCGCGTACTCGATGCGGTGGATACGCGTCTTCAACAAGGGTTCCGACATCGCCGCGCCTCAAGCCTTCTCCAGGCCGATGGCCCGGTTGAGCAACTGAACGTCCTGGCGCAGTGCCCTGGACTCGCCTGAGAACACGGGGACGCCGCGTTCGAGCAAGACCACGCGCTGCGAGAAGTCGAGCACCACATCGACATGCTGCTCCACCAGCAGACAGCCCACTCCAGTGGTGGCGCAGAGCTGATCGATGGCCGCCATGAGCTCGTCGCGCACCTTGGGCGCCAGACCTTCCAGCGGTTCGTCGAGCAACAGAATGCGGGGTTCGCCCACCAGCGCACGCGCGACCGCGAGCATCTGCTGCTCGCCACCCGAGAGCTGGTTGCCGCCGTTGCGCCGCCGCTCGTGCAGGCGCGGAAACAGGCCGTAGGCCTTGTCCAACGCCGCAGTGGCCGGACGTCCTTGCAGCGCCGACAAAAGGTTCTCCTCCACCGAGAGCGAGGGAAAAATGTCGCGGCCTTGGGGCACATAACCGAGTCCAGCGCGCGAGCGTTGGTAGGTCGGCATGTCGGAGATGTTGGCGCCACCCAGACGAATAGCCCCTTTCTGCAACTGCGTCAGACCCATGGCGCAGGCCAGGGTCGTGGTTTTGCCCGCGCCATTGCGGCCGATCAGCCCGACGCGCTCACCCTGTCTCACCGTCAACGTCAGGCCTTGCACCACCGGCGCGCCCGCGTAGCCGACGGTGACGTCGTCGAATTGCAGTTCAATGTGCGAGTGGGCCATGGTCTGAGCGTCCGAAATATATGTGTTTGACTTCCTCGTTGGCGGCCACTTCCTGCGGAGTGCCTTTCGCGAGAACCGATCCGGACGCCAACACGATGATGTCTTTGGCAAACCGGAACACCAGGTCCATGTCGTGTTCGATCAACAACACGGCCAAATCGCCGGGCAATGTGGCGAGGGCCTCCAAAATGCGACCGCTTTCGCTTTGCGGCACACCCGCAGCGGGCTCATCCAGCAGCAACACGCGGGGCTTCATCGCCAGAGCGAGAGCGATCTCGACCAGGCGCCGTTCCCCCAACGCCATGCTGCCAACCACCCGTTGCGCCAGCCGTTCCAGACCGAGTGCCTGCAAAGCTTCATGCACCTCGGCCTCCACCGTGGCGGCCTCCCGTTTGCTCTGGAACACGTGCGCGGCCAGGCCCCGCCGGTGCAAGACCGCCGCTCGCACGTTGTCGTGGACGCTGAACTCCAGGAACAGGCGGCTGATCTGGAAGGTGCGCACCAGACCGGCGCGCACCCGCGCGTCCTGCCGCATGCCGGTGATGGCTCGGCCGTCCAAGGTCACGGTGCCAGCCTTGGGTCTCAGCATGCCGCTGAGCAAATTGACCAAGGTGGTCTTGCCGGCGCCGTTCGGGCCGATCAGCGCGGTGCGGGCACCCGCGGGCAAGGACAGCGAGACGTCATCGGTGACCTTCAAGCCACCGAAAGCCATGCACAAACCGTTTGCACTCAAGCGCGCGTTGCTCATGCGGCCTCCTTACGGGTACGGAACCGGGCCATGGCCGCCTTGGCGCGGTCCACCAGTTCGATCAGCCCGCCAGGGAGCACGACCATCGTGACGATCAGCAACAAACCGATCACCAGCAACCAATGGTGCGGGCTCAGACGGGAGGCAATGTGGTGGATGACCATGTAGGTCACGGTGCCCAGCAAAGCACCGGCCAACCGCCCGGTACCCCCCAGAACCACCATGATGAGCACGCCTGCCGATAGATGGAAGTCCAGCATGCTCAGACTCGCCACCTTGGCGGTCTGCGCGGTGACGGCGCCCGCCAGACCCGCGACAAAGCCGCCAATGACATAAACCAGCAGCAGGTGCCGGTACACACGGCCCCCCAGCGCCTCGACGCGCCCGGCGTCCAGGCGGATGGCCCGCGCCGTGAGACCAAATGGTGAGGCCACCAGCTTGCGCAGAGCGAAATAGGCCAGCGCCAGCACGACCAGCGCGTAGAAATAGCCCGTGCGCCCGGTGAAGTCGAACTCGAACATGCCGAACAGCGGATCGATCGTGAAGCCGGTGAAGCCGTCATCTCCACCCGTCACGCCACGCGCCCAGTTGGCAACCTCCAGCAGGATCTGCGCCGTGGCAATCGTCAGCATGACGAGCGTGAGACCCTTGGACCGCAACAACACCGCGCCGCTGATCAGCGCCACGACCAGTCCAGCCATGCCACCCATGGCGAGACCGAGCAGCGGGTTGGCGGACACGTGCATGGCGAACAGGCCGGCGGCGTAGGCGCCCGATCCATACAGCGCGGCATGGCCCATGGAGGCAATGCCCGCCTGGCCCAGCACCAGACTCAGCGAGAGCGCAAACAAACACATCGTGGCGATGTTGGACAACAAGCCCAGGTCGAACGGGAACAACCAGAAGGCCAGCAGACCCACCGCGATGATCAACATTTCGGGCAACAAGGACATCGAGCCCGATGGAACGCCCGGCGCGTGCAGGGTGTGTGTCATCGGTTTCACCAGGGTGGTGGGGGTGCTCATGCCTTACCCCCGAAGAGCCCATGCGGGCGCACCAGAAGAACGAGGAACATGGTCAGAAAAAAGGCAATGGAAGAGAGTTGGGGTACGAAGTACTTGGTGGCGGTGTCCACGATGCCGAGCAGCAGTGCCGCCAGGAAAGAACCCATCAAGGTACCGTGCCCGCCGACAGCCACCACGGCCAGAAAGGTCACCAGGTACTTCGACGCATAGGCCGGCTCCATGGGCAGCAGTTCGGCACCTGCGATGCCACCGAGTGCCGCCAGTGCGGCGCCCGCAGAGAACGCGATGGCGTAGATGCGCGTGGTATCGATACCGACCGCCTGGGCGATGGACGCGTTGTCAACCGCCGCGCGAACCCGGATACCGAAGGACGAGCGCTCCACCGAGAACCACAGCATCGCCAAAACGCCCAAACCCAGCACCAGCACCATCACTCGGTGCTTGGGAACCGTGCGCGCGCCTATCTGCAAGCTGCCGCTGAAAACGTCCGGCAACGCAAGCGTGGTGATCGCCGAGCCGAACATCATGTTCGCCAGAGAGATCATCACGAACATGATGCCAATCGTCACCAGCATCTGGTCGAGTTCCGGCCGTTTGTAGAAGCGGCGGATCAACCAACGTTCGATGGGCAGGGCCGCGACCGCCACAACCACGATCGCGAGAACGATCCCGAGTCACGGCGGCAGTCCGAACAGCTCCGGCAGCGTGGCAGCGAGAAAGCCGCCGAACATGGCAAAGGCACCATGCGCCAGATTGACCACCCGCATCAGCCCCATGGTCATGGACAGACCGATGGTGATCATGAACAGGATCATCGCGTAGGCGACCCCGTCCACCAGGATGCTGGTCAACAACGATAAGGACACCATGTGCTCCGCTCGCGTTGCTTATTTGGCCTGCAGTGCAGCAGAGCGGCCATGGTCGGGCTGCATCTCGAAGGTCTTGAACTCGCGGTTGCGCAGCTTGCCCGCTGCGTCCTTGTCGACCACGCGCATATAGACGTTCTGCACCAGCTCGCGCGAGGCCGCGTCGATCTTCACCGGGCCGCGTGGGCTTTCCCACTGCCAGCCTTTCACACTCTCCAAGGCCCTCGCACCATCTCGCTTGCCCGCCGTCGCCTCGATCATCCTGTAGATCACCGTCATGCCATCGTAGGCCCCGATCGACACTGCGTTGACAATGACATTTGGCGTCAGCTCGGCAACGGTCTTGATAAAGAGCTCGTTCTTGGCAGAAGCGTGCGCTGGCGAATAGTGCAGAGCTGTCTCCAGACCCAGTGCCACGTCACCAAAACCGGGCAGATCGACTTCACTGGTTTCCCCTGTACCAATAAAGCGGATACCGGCTTCCTTCAACCCCGCTTCGGTGTAGGCCTTGATGATCGCGTAGGTAGGCGGTCCGCCCGGCCCGAAGACAAACACCGCGTCGGGCTTCACCGTCTTGATCTTCTGCATGAAGGGACCAAAATCGGTGGTTTTCAACGGCACACGGATTTGCTCGACCACCTTGCCGCCGCCGGCTTGGAAGGACTTCACGAAAGCATTTTCAGAATCCAGACCAGGCCCATAGTCGCTGACCATGGTGACGACCGTCTTCACCTTCTCGGCGAGCGCATATTTCGCCGCTGGCACGCTGACCTGCGGCAAGGTGTAAGACGTGCGCAGCAGGAAGTCCGACTTGTCCAGTATCGACGAGGTGGCTGCATTGAAGATCACGGTAGGTACCTTGGCCTCTTGCGAGATTGCGGCCACGGCCAACGCGTCGGGGGTGAAGTAGAGCCCCCCGATGTACTGCACCTGGTCTTTGATCACCAGTTCCTGGGCCAGTGCCCGGGCCTGGGCGGGGTTGATGTCTGCGAGATCCTTCCAGACAATTTCAACGGTGTGACCAGCCACGGCCGTGCCGTGGATCTTCTGGAACGCCTTGACCGTGGCCTCCCACATCTTGCCGTTGGTGGAGTAGGGACCGGACAGAGGGGCGATCACGCCGACCTTGACGGTGTCGGCCTGCACGGCAGACGCGAGCGCGGAGGCGGCGGCAAAAATGCCTGCGGCAATGAGGGATTTCATGGTGTTGTCTCCTGTGGATATCGACGCGAGAAATTCAGGCCGTGGTGGTTTCGTGTGGTGCGGGATCGGTGTAGAAGTTGCCTGAGCGGATCTTCACCAGCGCCTGCTCTTCATGGAAGTGAACACCCAGGGGATCACCGCCTTCGGCCACGGTTGCAATCTGCTTTTTCATCATTCGACGCAGCAAACCGATGCCACGATCGCTGGTTGCCAAGTGCTCCTCCGAGTGCAGGGTGATCGCACCTTGCCCGCCTTGTGCCTCGAAGTCCCCAGGAAAGTCTTGCCGCTCTTGCTCGCTAAGTTCTAGCCAGGATTTGCCGTTGTGCATTTTGAAAGGTGCGAACCTGCCCGGTTTGCGGGTGCGTGCCGCGAAGAAGCCACGGAAATGCGTGTCGTCCACGGCCACATGCCAGCCCACCCAACTACCTCGGCCCGGTGCGAGGTCAATGTCCGGAATGGCCGATATGTTCGGCAGCAACGCCGAATTGATTCGATCCATCGAACGACCGTCCTCGAACTCGCGGTAGGCGTGGTAGATCACGCCCGACTCCACCGGCTCGAAGTCGACTTTGGGCAGTATCTTGAAACCTTCGGCGAACTGGATGCCACTGAAGGTCGCGTGCAGCACATGCACGTGGTAGGGGTCGACAATGTTTTCCCAGTTCTGCAGCCAGTGGTAAGGCACGTGAGGATCCTTCACATCGTCGGCAAAGCCCGCGAATCCAGAACCATTGACTTCGATGAATTCACCCTCTTCCAAGTCTTCGAGGATGTCGTAGCGGGGAAGCACCGGCTTCTTCTCCGGCGGGCCCATGTACGCAAACACCAGGCCATAGCGCTCTTCCACGGGATACCAGGGCTGGCGCGCGGTATCGCGGTGCTGGCCGCCATCGGGTTCACACGGCTGGTTCAGACAGTGGCCCTCCACACTGAAGAGCCAGCCGTGGTAACAGCAACGGATGCCCTCCTCTTCAACGCGGCCGAAGTACAGCGAAGTACCGCGGTGCATGCAGCGCGGGTAGAGCAGGCCTGGGCGGCCCGCCTTGTCGCGGAACAGCACCAGGTCCTCACCAAGCAGGCGGACCATCTGGGGGCGGCTCGTCACTTCGGCGGCCACCCCAATGGGGTGCCAGTAGCGGCGCAGGTACTCGCCGGCCTGCGTGCCCTTGCCGACGCCCACCAGGGTGTCATCGGGATGGGCTGGGGCGTGGTGGTAGGCACTGCCCTGCAGGCGGGAAACGTCGTGGATGGGGATGGTTTTCATGGTCGTTCCTTCAAGTGGATGGAGTCGCTATCACAAGCTCTATGGTCAATGTATGAATAATATCAAGTATCTTGAACTTAAAGATAATGGAAAACCCGTACACTGACCTATCGATGTCCGTCCACGCTGCGCCCATGACCAAGAAAAAAACCGCCACAGCCACTCCCGCCCCCGGCAGACGAGCCCTCGCTGATCAAATGGGCAACACCCTGATGAAGGAAGCCGACCCGCTTCAGGCCGATCCCATCTTCGGCAATTCGGACGTGCTCGTTTCACAGTGGAACAAGCAGTTCGCCGGTGAAGACGTCCGCGCCCTCACACTGGGCATTCGCATCCGCCGGATTGCCATGCTGCTGGACGAATTGAGCATCCAGGAATGCGAGGCCGTCGGCCTCAAGCTCAACGAATGGCTCTTGATGATGGCGTTGCGTCGCATGGGCGAGCCGTACTGCTTGCGTCCAACCGACATCCTCAAAATGCACAGCGTGACCTCAGGAACCGCCACCTATCGCATTGATCAGCTCACCAAGCAGGGCCTCGCCGAGCGGATAGCCGACCCGAGCGACCGACGTGGTTACCTGATTCGGCTCACACCACGCGGGCTGGAGATCATTGACACGGTGTTGCACGGATTGCGCGTCAACTTCCACAAAAAGTTGCTGCCCATGTTTGAGATCGAAGGCGGCTTTGAGATCTTCGAAGAGTCGTTGCGGCTCTATGAGCGGTGCATGGAGCAAGGCGACTAAGCGCCACACGCCCTTCGTCAATCGTTTGCGGTTCGCGGGCGGCCCGCGATCACGTCTGGCGCCCGGGCACACCCGTCTACAATTTCCGGCCCCCAGCCACGCACCGCAAAACCCCGCCATGAACATCGTCGTCAGCCCCGCGCTGAAAGCCTATATCGACCCCTTGACCCCACAAGAACACGAGGCGCTGGAGCGCAGCATGCTGGCCGAGGGCTGCCGCGATGCGCTGGTGTTGTGGGGCGACACCCTGGTGGACGGCCACAACCGCTACGGCATTTGCCAGAAGCACGGCTTGCCGTTCCAGACCGTGCAGAACCCGCGCTTCCAGTCGATGGAGGACGTGCACCTGTGGATGATCGACCAGCACCTGGGGCGGCGCAGCGTGTCGGACTTTCAACGTGGCGTGCTGGCCTTGCGCAAGCGCGAGATTCTGGCCGAACGGCGCGCCCAAGGCCTGCCCGCCGTGTCTGCCGGTGCCCCATCCGAGCAAACCGAAGAGCGCGCGCAACCGGACGACAGCCTCCCCGCTGCCGCCGCGCCAGAAGCCAGGCCCCTGCACAGCCGCGAAGACATCGCCAAGGCGGCCCGACTCAGCAGCGGCCAGGTGGTGCTGATCGAAAAGATACAGAAACAGGCCGAACCCGAGTTGGTGGCGGCCCTCAGGTCCGGCAGCATTTCGCTCAACGCCGCAGCGGCCGTGGCCTCTTTGCCGGCCAACGAGCAGAAAGCCGCCGCCATGGCCGGCACCGACGAGCTCAAGCTGGCGGCCAAGCGCGTGCGGGAGTCGCGGCGAAAGGCACCGGAGTCGGTCAGCGATGGGCAGGCCACGGCACCCGATCAAGAGCGGCAGGCCTTGCAGCGCCAAGTGGCGCAGCTGCAAGCCGAGAACGCCGCTTTGCATGCACAGCTGGAGGCCTTGCGCGCCCAGTTGGACGCGGCCACCGCGCCGGATCTCAATCGCTGACGCAGAGACGCCAGCGGGTCCTCCTGGTCAGTCGCAGCAATGGGCTTGCAGGGCCGCCGATACCTGCAAATGTGTTTGTTCGGTCAGGTGGTCCAGAAACACGTGGGTGCGCTGGGGCAGGAACTTGCGGCTGGGCAGCGCGGCGTACACCGTGGCACTGCGGTAAATCCAGGGCCTGAGCACCTGCACCAGTTCGCCGCTCACCAGTTGAGGCGCCACCACCTTGAGCGCGGCCGAGGTGATGCCAATGCCGTCCAGCGCCGCGCGCATGAGCGTGTCGCTGTGGTTGGCCCACAGCACCGTGTCGACCGCCACCTCCACCGGCGCCTTGGGCCGATCCGGATGGACCAGGCGCATATGGGACGCGCGCACGCCATCCAACTTCAGACGCAAGCAATCGTGCTGCCGCAGATCCTCGGGCTGCTCCGGCGTGCCTCTGCGCTTCAGATAGGCGGGCGAAGCGACCAGGATCACCTCGGAGGTGATGATTTTTCGTGCGATGACGTCGCCGTTGAAGTCCTCGTCCGCGACGAACAGCACCACGTCGTAGCCCTCCACCAGCGGCTCCTTGTACGACTCCACCGAAATGTCGAGCACGATCTTGGGGTATTGCCGACGAAAGCCCGCCAGCATGGGCGCCAGCATGTGGGTTGCCAGTTGGGGCTGCACCAGCACACTCAGGACACCGGCCAGCTCGTGGGTGTGTGAGCCCGCCAGATCGCGCGCCTCTTCCACATCCAGCAAGATGCCGCGCACCCGGCCCAAGTAGGCTTCGCCCGCCGCGCTGAGCGACACGCTGCGGGTGGTCCGGTGCAGCAGCCGCGTACCCAGGTGGTCCTCCAGGTCGGCCACCAGACGCGTCACCACCGCAGGCGACAGGTCGAGCGCGCGGGCGGCCGCAGCAAAGCCACCTTCGTCGATGACGCGCTGAAACACGCGCATGGACATCAATCGATCCATAGAGCCTCTCCTGGGGAATTCAAGGCCCGGATTGTTTCCTATTCCACAACGGTTCATTGCGCGTAAGGGTATTTCTCTATTGCCCCGCCACGCATAAAGTTCATCCATCGACGAGACGCACCTTCAAACGCCCCTTCGATGTGACCCAGGCGGCATTCCGCCGCCCGGGGATCTTCAACCCTCAAAGGACATCCATCATGAAAACGTCTTACGCAGCCACCCTCGTTCTTGCACTCGCTTCCCTCACCGCAGGTCAGGCCATGGCCGGCTCCATCGCATACGACTCCGAAACCGGTATCGTGCCTCTGAACGCTCCCGTTTCCGCCGTTGTCGGCAAAACCCGCGCCCAAGTGGCGGCCGAACTGGCCGAGTACCAAGCGGCCAACGCAGGCAACGCTGTCGACTCCGAAACCGGGGTGATCAGCCTGAACACGGTGGTCACCACCAACAAAACCCGCGCCGAAGTGAAAGCCGAGCTGGCGCAATACGCCATGGCCCACCAGAACGATGCATACGACTCCGAAACCGGTCTGATCCGCCTGAACTGATCGCGCTGGCCCGCCGACACCGCCCACGCATGTGGGGTGTCGGTATCCAAGCAAAGGGACTTCGGTCCCTTTTTTCTTGGGCGGCTCACCGACGACCACTCGGTGCGGGCAAAAAAAAAACCGGCCAGAAGGCCGGTCTTTTTTCAGCGAGGCTGCAGGCTTTAGTAGCTGCTGCGGCCGCCGCCGTATCCACCACCACCGCCATCGCGACGGCCACCGCCGCCGCCACCGGTGCGTGGCTCCATCGGACGGGCTTCGTTCACCACCATGTCGCGGCCATCAACGGACTGGCCGTTCATGCCGCTGATGGCTGCCTGGGCTTCCGCGTCGCTGGACATTTCCACAAAGCCAAAGCCTTTGGAGCGTCCGCTGTCGCGGTCCATCATGACTTTGGCCGACTCAACGGTGCCAAATTCAGCGAAGTGTTGTTGCAGGGAATCGTCTCTCACCGAGTAGGAGAGGTTGCCGACGTAGAGTTTCTTGCCCATTTGAGGACCTTTCAAAAAATGCTTGTACACCCTGAACCCAAGATGCAAAGCGGGGGGCGCCGGTCTTGTATGCGAAGACCGATCACCGGAACCGACGCCTGACCAAAGCCAGCGTGCGGGTGGATCTGGGCGTTCGAATACCGGACGTGAATCCGGATCTTGGCCCAGGTCGGGGTTGGGGGGAGGAGGATGAGGGGAGGAGGAGGACGCCGGAGGTTAAGCTCGCCGCAGGGGAGCGTATGACAACCGGAAGAGTCGAAACCTTCGACTCCAGGGTACGGGGGTGGGGCGTTGAGCGCCCAAGTCCGTGTCAGACCGCAGTTGCTGCAAAGGTAAGCGAATTACAGCAACAGCTCGATTTTATGCCCGATCTGTGCCACGTGTCCGATTATTTGCGTGCCGGTGTGGGGCTATTGCCTCACACCGGCCACGGCGCGCCCTGGCGGAGGCGTTCAGCGCGGGGCCATGCGGATGGCGCCGTCCAGGCGCACGCTCTCGCCATTGAGGTAACCGTTGGTGATCATCAACTCGGCCACCTGGGCAAATTCGGCCGGATCGCCCAGCCGCTTGGGGAAGGGCACGGACGCGGCCAGGGCGGCTTTGACGTTTTCGGGCGCACCTTGCAGCAGGGGCGTGTTGAAGATGCCGGGCAAGATGGTGTTGACGCGAATGCCTTCGCCCATGAGGTCGCGCGCAATCGGCAAGGTCATGCCCACAATGCCGGCCTTGGAGGCGGTGTACGCGGCCTGGCCCATCTGCCCGTCTTCTGCCGCCACGGACGCGGTGTTGACGATGGCACCGCGTTCGCCGTCCAGCAGCGGCTCCAGGGTCAGCATGCCGGCGGCCGATTTGGCGATGCAGCGGAAGCTGCCCACCAGGTTGATCTGGATGATGCGATCGAAGTTGGCCAGCGGAAAGTGGCGGATCTCGCCGGTGGCTTTGTCGCGGCCAGCGGTTTTCACCGCGTTGCCGGTACCGGCGCAGTTCACCAGAATGCGTTCCTGCCCGTGAGCGGCACGGGCCTTCGCAAAGCCCGCGTCCACCTGCTCCTCGGAGGTCACGTCGACCAGGCAAAAAATGCCGCCGATTTCTTTCGCCAGCGCCTGGCCCTGGGTTTCATTCAGGTCGAACAGCGCGACCTTGACGCCATGGCCCGCGAGGCGTCGGGCCGTTGCGGCCCCCAGACCCGACGCGCCGCCGGTGACCACAGCGGCCATGTTTGCATTCAATTCCATATCAAAGACTCCAAAAAAGATTGATCGATCCCAAGGGCTGGCCAACAGGCGGGCAAACCGCGAGGCGTCTAGCACACACGGCACAGCCCTGCAGGGCCCCACCCGGGTTAAAAAATGGTTCAGACACCGTGGTAGCGCGTGCCTGCTGCGGCCATCTCGCGCATGCGCGGCGTGGGCGCGTAGGCCGGGCCAAGCGCGGCCAGCGCATCGCAGCGGGCCACCACTTCGCTCAAACCCAGCCAGTCGGCGTACTTGAACGGGCCGCCCGCGTAGGCGGGAAAGCCCAGGCCGAGCAGCATGGCCATGTCGAGCTCGGCCGCTGTGGCCACCACGCCCTCTTCCAGCGCATGGGCCGACTCGACGATCATGGGCAGCATCATGCGTTCGACGATTTCCGGCGCGCTGAAATCGCGCTGACCCTTGGGCTGGATGCGGGCCAGCAAGGCGTGGCTGTCGGGCGCGGCCGAGCGGCGGGGTTTGCCTTGAGGGTCGGTCTCGTAGCGGTAGAAGCCGATGCCGTTTTTCTGGCCGTAGCGCTGCTGGCTGGCCATCAGCCGCAAAGCGTCGTTTTCCAGGTGCGGCATGCGCTCGGGGTAACCGGCTGAAATCACGTCGCTCACGTGGCTGCCGGTGTCCATGCCGATCACGTCTTCCAGATAGGCCGGCCCCATGGGCCAGCCAAAGGCTTCCATGGCCTGGTCCACCTGGACAAAATCGGCGCCGTCGGCCACCAACTGCAAAAAGCCGCGCATGTACGCGGTGAGCACGCGGTTGACGAGAAAGCCCGGACCATCTCTCACCACGATCGGGGTCTTGCCCATGACCACCGCATAACCCACGGCGGTGGACACCGCCTCCGCGCTGGACTTTTGTCCACGGATCACTTCCACCAGCGGCATCATGTGCACCGGGTTGAAAAAGTGCATGCCCACGAACTGCTCGGGGCGCCGCAGCGCTTGTGCAATGTCGTCGATGCGCAGGCTGGACGTGTTGGAGGCGATCACGGCGGCGGGCGCGACATGGTCTTCGAGTTCCGCCAGCACTTTTTGCTTGACGCCCAGGTTCTCCACAACCGCCTCGATCACGCAGTCGACCTCATTCAGCCCTGCGTTGTCGAGTTGCGGCGTGATGGCCGCCAGCACGCCGTTGGCGCGGTCCTGGCTGAGCTTGCCGCTCTTGACCTGCCGCGCCAGCTGTTTGGCGGCTTCGCACACACCCAGATCCAACGCGGCCTGGGCCAGGTCTTTCATGCGCACCGGCACACCGCGCAGCGCGCTGGTGTAGGCGATGCCGCCACCCATGATGCCGGCGCCCAGCACCGCCGCCTGGCGCACGGCTTGGCCCGTTTGCGCGTGCCGTTTGAACAATTTCTTGAGCGCCTGCTCGTTCAGAAACGTCTGCACCAGCGCCCCGGCGGCCTGGGTACGCGCCACTTCTCCAAAGACCTGGTTCTCCAAGGCGAGTGCTCCGGTGCGGTCGTGGGCGCAGGCCTGGGCCATCATGTCCAGCGCCATGCGGGCCGCCGGTTGGTGCTTGCGGGAATTTTTGTCGGCCAGCGGGCGCAAGGCCTCGAACACCGCCGCCACCTCGGCAGCGGGCAAGGCCACCGGCTGGCGCTTTTGGTCTTGCCGTGCGGCCCAGTCCAGCCCGCCTGCCATGGCGCGGCGCAAGGCGTCCAGCGCTGCGCTGCGCAGCGCCTCGGGTGCGGCCACTTCATCGACCACCCCAGCGGCCAGCGCGGCATCGGCCCGGCGCGGTTGCCCGCCCGCGACCCATTCACCCGCCAAGGCCGGGCCGGCTAGGCGCGCCAGCCGCACCGTGCCGCCAAAGCCGGGAAACAGACCCAGCTTGACTTCGGGCACACCCACCTGCGCGGCGCTGGACATCACGCGCCAGCTGGCGGCCAGCGCCAGTTCCAGCCCACCACCCAGGGCAAAGCCATTGATGGCCACGACCGTGGGCACGGGCAAATCCTCGAAAGCCAACAGCGCAACGTTGCTGAGCGCCACGCCGGCCGAGATCGCGGCCGGTGTTTGCTGAAACTTCGCGCCGAACTCGGTGATGTCGGCGCCCACGATGAACACGTCCTTGGCGCTGGTGACCAGCACGCCGCGCACAGCCGGTTCGGCCGACAACAACACCGTGGCCTGGTGGAACTCGTCCAACGTGCGCTGGTCCAGCTTGTTGATGGCGTCGCCTTTGCGATCGAAACACAGCTCGTACACACCGGGCTCGTCCGTCGCGGCGACCCAAATACTTTGACCTTGAAACACCCATGACTCCTTTGCGTCGGAACCATCCGACACCAGCAGCCAGTCTAGAAAGGACGGCCCCGCAGAGCATCGTCCGAAGCGACGAAAACGCGCCGCTTCAGCTGCGCACGCGCAGCAAACCTTCCTGGGCCACGGAGGCCACCAAGCGACCATCGCGGCTGAACACGTTGCCGCGGCAAAATCCGCGCGCACCCGAGGCCGAC
The DNA here is from genome assembly GCF_041633695.1 of Hydrogenophaga sp. GTDB lineage: Bacteria > Pseudomonadota > Gammaproteobacteria > Burkholderiales > Burkholderiaceae_C > Hydrogenophaga. The sequence goes on along the minus strand of NZ_JBFJMY010000004.1, from coordinate 10,867 downwards.
GGCGAGTCGGTCTCGTACAACAACCAGTCGTCGAAGCGGAAGTCGCGGTGGAACCACATGGCGTGGTCCAGGCTCACGCTTTGCACCTGGGGCTGCATGAAGCTCAGGCCGTGGGGCCGCATGGCCACGCCCAGCAGGCTGAAGTCCGACGCGTACGCCAGCAAGGCCTGGTGCACCAGCGGGTCGTCGGGCAGGGCGCCGGGGGCGCGCAACCAGGTCTGGTGGTTGGGTTCGCTGCGCTCGGGCGTGAGCAGGTGCAGCGGATCGACCGGGCGCAGCTCGATCGGACGGGCTTGGTCGACCACGGCACGGGCCACGGGTGGCAGGTGTTCGCGCAAGGCCAGGCGGGCGTCGTGCTCGTCGCGCAAGCTGTCGGGCGGCGGCGCGTCGGGCATGGCGCGCTGGTGCTCGACCCCGGTTTCGCGGACATGGAACGAGGCCGACATGTGGAAGATGGGCCGTCCATGCTGAAGCGCGACCACGCGGCGCATGGTGAAGCTGGTGCCGTCGCGCACCCGGTCCACCTCGTAGCGGATCGGCTCGGCCTTGTCGCCCGCGCGCAAAAAGTACCCGTGCAGGGAATGCACGCCGTGCGTGTCCACCGTGCGCGCGGCGGCCATCAAGGCCTGGCCCAGCACCTGGCCACCAAACACCGAAGGGCTGCCGATGTCGAAATGGCCGCCGCGAAACAGGTTCTCGTCCAGGCGTTCCAGTTTCAGCTGGGCCACCAGTTCGTGCAAGGCGGCCACGCGGTCGGTGGCGGAGTGCGTATTCAGGGAGGTCATGGGCGGCGAAATGGAGCGGTGGAGTGGAACGGCGAAGCGGTGTGCCAAGCAAGCGACTGGCGTTCCAGAGTGTAAGCAGCACAATGGACTGTGAAATCGTCTGAATAGACGGCTTGTTTCCCGCCACTCTGCTCCACAGTCCCTCCTGGCCACCCACGCGTGGCCGAAACCAACCATGTCCGTGCCTCTCACACCCTCCCCTTCTGGCGGCCCAATAGCGCCGATGACCGACCGCGCGTCTCAGGCGCGGGGGCTGGAGGCCAAGTTCAACCCCCCGGCCCCGACGCCTTCCCAGGTCTTGCGCCAGGGTTTGAGCGAGACCATTTGCAGCGGTGCCGGTCAGTTGGTGCTGGTGCGCGCCCCGGCCGGCTTTGGCAAGACCACGGCCATGGTGCACGCGCGAGACCGCTTGGAACACGCCGGGGTGGCCACGGTCTGGCTCACGCTGGACCGGGCCGACAACGATGTTTCGCGCTTTCTCACCTGCCTGGAGGAGGCGGTGGCCCGCCTGGGCATCGCGGCGCCCACGGGTGCTGCTGCGCCGGACGCGGTACAGGCCTTGTCGCGCAGCGACACGCCGTTCGCGCTGTTCCTGGACGAATTCGAGGCCGTGCACGAGGCCGCCGTGCTGGGTCTGGTGCGCGAAATCGCCAGCCACCTGCCGCGGCGCGGGCACCTGGTGATCGGCTCGCGCAACCTGCCGCAGCTGGGCCTGGCCCGGCTGCGCGTGCACGGGCTGTTGCAAGAGGTGGAGGCCGAACAACTGCGCTTCAGCCTGCAGGACACCTCCACCTTTCTGGATCGGCGGCGCCCCCAGGCGCTCAGCGCCGACCTGCTGTACCGCTTGCACCAGAAGACCGAAGGCTGGGTCGCTGCGCTCTGGCTGGCGTCGATGGCGCTGGAGCGTTCCAACGACGACGCCGACTTCATCGACCGGTTCTCGGGCTCGAACCGCGCCGTGGCCGACTACCTGGCCGAAGACGTGCTGGACCACCAGCCGCCCCACATCCGCAAGTTTCTGCTGCGCACCAGCCTGTTGCGCCAGCTCGACGCCTCGGTCTGCGCCGCGCTCAATCCGCACACCGACTGCGCGGCCTTGCTGGAGCAGCTCGACGCCGACCACCTGTTTCTGACCCCGGTGGTGGCCGAGCAGCGCACCTGGCGCTACCACAGCCTGTTCGCCGACTACCTGCGTGCCCAGTTGGAGCGCGAGCGGCCGGACGAAGTGGCCCGCCTGCATCTGGCCGCGTCCGGCTGGTACGAATCCCAAGGGCGGCCGGTGCCGGCCATCGACCACGCCATCGAAGGCGGCGATTTTCCCCACGCCATGGATTTGCTGGACGAGCACGCCGAAGGCTTTCTGGAGCAAGGCCGCATGCGCCTGCTCTCGCGTTGGTTCGCGGCCTTGCCGCCGGCGCAAATGCGCCAGCACCCGCACCTGGAAATGACGGCGATCTGGGCCAACTGCATGACCAGCGGCCCCTGGGACGCCATGGACATGCTGGACCGCTCGGGTGCCAGCGCCAGTACCGACCCCTATCTGCGCGCCTACGCGGCCTGCCTGCGCCCCATGCTGCTGGCGATGCAGGACCGCAGCGAAGAGGCGCTGACGCTGGGGCGGCTGGCGTTGAAACAATTGCCCACGGGCCATACGTTTGCCGACAGCACCCTGCTCAACGCCATGGCCTACACCACCGCCGTGGCCGGCCACGAGCGCGAGGCGCAACAACTGCTGGACGCGGCGCGGCGCGAACAAAGCGGCGACAGCACCTTCAACCGCATGTACACCGAGTCCATCGAAGGGCTGCTGGATCTGCAGCAAGGACGGCTGCGCCAAGCCACGGCGCGGTTCCGGCTGGCGGTGGACGCGACCCACGCCGTCAACTACCACCACACCCACGGCAACGCCTGGGCCGGCGTGTTCTACACCAGCGTGGTCTACGAGGCCAACCAGCTCGACCAGGCCGACCACCTGCTCAACGTCTACCTGCCGCTGGCGCGCGACGTGGGCTTGCCCGACCACATGATCCTGAGCCACACCATGCGCTCGCGCATCGCCTTTGTGCATGGCGACGTGGACGCCGCCTCGCTGGCCATCACCGAACTGGAGTACCTGGGCAACCGGCGCAAACTGCCGCGCGTGGTGGCGGCGGCCAAGCTAGAGCGCGCGCGCCTGCTGCAGTTGCAGGGCCACGGCCCGGCGGCGCGCGACGAACTCGTGCGCGCCGACGACCCGACGCTGTGGAGCCTGGTGCAGCGCCAACGCCAGCTGGCGCACGACATCGAATACATGGAACTGGCCCGCTTGCGCTGGGAAATCGCCTTTGGCGACCCGGCGGCGGGCCTGCTGCGCCTGGACGCGCAAATACAGACAGCAGAAAAGGGCTCGCGCAACCGGCGCCTGCTCTGCCTGCGCCTGTTGCGCGGTCTGGCCTTGCAGCGCACCGGCGATGTGCCAGCGGCGGTGGCGCAGGTGGGCGCGGTGTTGCAGTTCACCTGCCAAGAGGGGTTCATGCGCCTGCTGCTGGACGAAGGCCCGGCGGTGGGCTCGCTGGTGCAGCGCTACCAGAGCCTGCACGAGAGTGGGCAGTTGCGCGACCCCTTGATGGGCGACTATCTGCAACGCCTGCTGCAGGCGTTTGGCCCCCTGCCCAGCGACACCGAGGCCGCCAGCGAACTGCCCGGCGGCGCGCTGGAGCCGCTCACGCGCAAGGAAATCCGGGTGCTGCAGCTGCTGGTGGAAGGCTATTCGAACAGCGCCATGGCCGAGAAGCTCTATGTGTCGGACAGCACGGTGCGCACCCACCTGCGCAACATCAACATGAAGCTGGGTGCGCACAGCCGCACGCAGGCGGTGGCGATCGCCCGGCGGCTGGGTCTGATCGTCTGAGCCCGGCGCCGGTCAGGCGCTGCGCAGGCGTTTGTCCTCGGCGGTGCGGCTCTGGATGTTTTGCCGCGCGGCGGTCCAGTCGTCGTCGGTCCAGCTCGCCATGTGGGCAAAGTTGCCCCCGGTGGCCTGGTATTGCGCGCCGTCGATGGCGATGGTCTGGCCGGTGAGGTATTCCGAACCCGAGCTCATGAGGAACGCGGCCAGATTGGCCAGTTCCGGCATGCGCCCGTTGCGGCCCATGGGGTTGCCCTCGGCGATGTGCTCACCACCGCCCGGGTTCAGCCGCGCGCTCATGCCTTCGGTGGGAAACAGGCCGGGCGCGATGGCATTGAAACGGATGCCGCGTCCGCCCCACTCCACCGCCAGCGATTGCGTCATCGCGTTCAGGCCGGCCTTGGACATGGCCGAAGGCACGGTGTAGGGAGAGCCGTTCCAGACCCAGGTCGTGAGAATCGACAACACCGAGGCCTTGCGCCCTTCGGCCAGCCAGCGCTTGCCGCAGGCCAGCGTCATGCAGAAGCTGCCACGGAACACGGTGTTGGCAATCGCGTCGAAGGCGCGGGACGACAGGTCTTCGGTGCGGCTGACGAAGTTGCCCGCCGCGTTGTTGATGAGCCCGGTGAGTGCGCCGCCGTCGGCCCAGATGGTGTCGATCAGGGCGTGGATGGCGGCATCGTCGCGGATGTCGCAAGCCAGCGGCACCACGCGCCCGCCGTGGGCCTGCATCAGCTCGCCAGCGGTCTGCTCCACCACGGCCAGGCGGCGCCCGCAGATGTACACATCGGCGCCGAGCAGCAGCAAGGCCTCGGCCATCACCCGGCCCAGGCCGGAGCCGCCGCCGGTCACGAGAATGCGCTGGCCTTGCAGCAGGCCGGGTTTGTAGATCAGGTCGTCGAGCGTCATGAAAGGTTTCTCCGTTGTGGCGGGTTCAGGTGTTGCGGTAAATCGGTGCGCGCTTTTCGAGGAAGGCGGCCATGCCCTCGCGGAAATCACCGCTCTGGGTGCACAGCACCTGCTGGCGGTCTTCCATGGCGATCACGGCCTCCAGGCTGCCGGCGTCGATGGCGTGGCCCAGGCCTTCCTTGGTCAGGCGCAGCCCCAACGGCGTGTTGCGCAGCATGTCTCGCGCCAGCGACTGCGCCTCGGTCTGCAGTTCGGCCAGCGGTGCGACCTGGCTGAACAGGCCCAGGCCCAGCGCGCGCTGCGCGTTCATGAAACGGCCGGTGAGCAAATATTCGGCGGCCACCGAGCTGCCCACCATGCGCGGCAGAAAATAGCTCACACCCATGTCGCAACCGGTGAGGCCGATGCGGATGAAAGACGCGTTCATGCGCGCATCGGGCGTGGCCAGGCGCACATCGCACGCCAGCGCGAGCGCAAAGCCGCCACCACTGGCCGCGCCCTGGATCACGCCGATCACCGGCTGCGGGCAGCGGCGCATGGCGATCATGATGTCGCGGATGCTGTGCTGCACGGCCATCATGGCCTCGGCGCCCACGGCGTCACCGGGCTCCTGCTCTTTCAGATCCAGTCCGGCGCAGAACTGCGCGCCCGCCGCCTGCAGGATCACCACACGGACTTCGAGGCGGCGTTGCAGCCCCTGGAAATACGTGCGCAGCGCGGTCGCCAGCGCCGGGTTGAGGGCGTTGAGGCGGTGTGGTCGGTTCAGCGTGATCCGCGCAATGCCGCCCGCCTCTTCGATCAGCAAAATGTCATCGTCTGTCATGGGTTCTCCTGCTGGGCGCGTGCGCTCAAAGTGCGCGTGAAATCACTTCTTTCATGATTTCGTTGGTACCCCCGTAAATGCGCTGGATGCGCGCGTCGGTGTACATGCGGCCGATCAGGTATTCGTTCATGTAGCCGTAGCCGCCGAACAGCTGCAGACAAGCATCGACCACGCGGCCCTGGGCCTCGGACCCCCAGAGCTTGGCCATGGACGCGGTGGGTGTGTCGAGCTTGCCCGAGAGCAAGGACTCCACGCAACGGTCGATGAAAGCGCGACCGACCTGGATCTCGGTGGCGATGCTGGCGAGCTGGAACTTGGTGTTCTGGAAGTCGCCAATGGGTTGGCCAAAAGCCTTGCGCTCGCGCACATAGGCCAGCGTCGCCTCGTACGCGCCCTCCATCGCGGCCAGCGCGGTCACGCCGATGATCAGGCGTTCGTAGGGCAGATCGCCCATGAGCTGGAAAAAGCCCTGCCCTTCCTGCCCACCCAGCAATTGCTCGGCCGGTACCCGCACGTCGTCGAAAAAAAGCTCCGAAGTGTCTTGCGCCTTGAGGCCGATCTTGTCCAGCAGGCGCCCCACCCGGTAACCGGCGCAGTCTTGCCTCTCGACGATGAAGATGGAGGTGCCGCGCGCGCCCTGGCTGGTGTCGGTTTTGGCCACCACCAGCACCAGACCAGCGAGGTAGCCGTTGGAGATGAAAGTCTTGGAGCCGTTGAGCACATAACCGCCGTCCACCCGGTCGGCGCGGGTGCGAATGCCTTGCAGGTCCGAACCGGTGCCGGGCTCGGTCATGGCTATGGCGCCCACGCATTCGCCGCGCGCCATGCGCGGCAAGTAGCGTTTCTTTTGCGCCTCGGTGCCGTGGTTGAGCAGGTAGTGGGCGACGATGGTGTGCACCGAAGCGTTCATGCCGGTCAGGCTGCGGCGCGACATTTCTTCGTAGAACACCGCCTCGTGGCGGAAGTCGCCGCCCACCCCACCCCATTGCTCCGGAATGTCGGTGCACAACAGGCCCATTTCACCGGCCTTGCGCCAAATACCGTGGCCCACGTGCCCGCGCTGGCGCGCGGCCTCGTCGCCGGGCTGCATTTCGGTTTCGATGAAGCGGACCACGGTGTCGCGGTATTGGTCCAGATCGGGGTCGGTCCAGGAGCGGGTGAATGAGAGAGGCATGGCTGTGCTGCTGTGGTGGGTGGGAAAATTCGGTGCGCGGGCGATTCGAACCGCTCAGGCCACACCGGGCTGCCAGCGCGACAACACCTCGTCGGCCGGTGCGCTGCGGCTGGACCGGGGGGTGGCTGCGGGGGTGCGGTCAAAGCGTGGTGCCGGTGCGGGCTGCACCACGCCATCGAGTTCGACAAAGGTTTTGCGCGCCTGGTTGTGCGGGTGCTGTGGCGCCTCGTCCCAATCCAGCACCGGCGCAAAACAGGCGTCGCTGCCTTCCAGCAAGGCGCACCAGGCGTCGCGCGGTCGGCTGCGAAAAATTTCGGCCAGGCGCAGCTTGAGCAAGGGCCAGGCGGTGCGCTCCATCTGAACGTCGAAAGCCGGGTCGTCGGCAATGCCGCAGCGCTCGCGCAGCAGCGCATAAAACTGGGGTTCGATGGCGCCCACGGCCACAAAGCGGCCATCGGCACAGGCATAGGTGTCGTAAAAAAAGGCACCGCCGTCGAGCATGTTCTCGCCGCGCTGGTTGCTCCATTGATCCGCCGCCTTCATGCCATACATCATGCTCGACATCAGGGCCGCGCCGTCGGTCATGGCCGCGTCCACCACCTGGCCGCGCTCGGAACGGGCAGCTTCGTGCAAAGCACTCAGAATGCCCACGGCCAGCAGCATGGCGCCGCCACCGAAATCGCCCACGTAGTTGAGCGGGGGCACTGGCGCCTCACCTGCCCGCCCAACGGCATGCAAAGCGCCGCTGATCGCGATGTAGTTGATGTCGTGGCCGGCCGCGTGCGACAAGGGCCCGGTCTGGCCCCAGCCCGTCATGCGGCCGTATACCAATCGCGGGCGCCGCTCCAGACACACCTGTGGCCCCAGACCCAGGCGCTCCATCACGCCTGGGCGGTAACCTTCGACCAGCACGTCGGCCTGGTCCACCAGTTCGAGCACCGTGGCCACGGCCGCCGGGTCGCGCAAGTCCAGGTTCAGCACGGTGCGCCCCCGGGCCAGCACGTCGTGCGGATCCAGTGCGGCACCTGGGCGCGCCACGCGCACCACATCCGCGCCCAGGTCGGCCAGTACCATGGCGCAAAACGGCCCCGGCCCGATACCGGCCAACTCAAGGACTTTCAACCCCGCCAATGGACCGGCCATGGACATGCTCCTGGTGACGCGCCCCGTGGCGCTGGGAGTTCCATCGTGCCCCGAGGCGCTTGGTGGCACATCGTCCAAATGGACGATCTCGCGCGCTACGCACAGCTACCGCTGCGCGGAGCCCTTCAAATAAAAAAGCGCCCAGCCTCTTGGCAGAGGACTGGGCGCGTGCAGCGCAAATGCGTCAAAGACGCCGGAGTATGTGAAAGCTCAGTAAGCGCCCTTGGGCTCCAGACCCAGCATTTGTTGACCGGCCATGGTGGACACCGCATCCCAGTTCAAAGTGATGTGCTGGGCGATCATGTTGCCGTCGCGCCAGATGCGCTGGATCGGTTGGTCCAGCGTCAGGCCCGAAGCACCCACCGTGGTGAACAAGTCCTGGATCGCACCATGGCAGAGTTTGGCCGAATACGCGTGGCCACGGCGGTTGCGGATGCGCTTGTCCACGCTGATGGCGTTGCCCGCGCTCACCGTGTGCTCGACCTCGGACGTGTCCCGGTCCAGCACCAGGCGCGCCGCATCCACCGCCGCAGCGGCACCGGCCAGGCGGGACTGCACATGCGAGAAGCCGCTCAAGCGGTTGCCACCACCACCCGCGCCGCCACGGGTGACCCGCGAACCGCACATGTCAACGAACACGTCGATCGCGCCTTGCGCCGCGCCCAGCAGAGGCGAGGCCAGACAGACCGGCATGGCGGCCAGAAAAGGAATGGTGTAAACCGGGTTGGTATTGACCGCCGTGCCCGGCGCTTTGCCAGAAGCCGCCTCGGGAAACAGCAGGCGGCGGTGCGCAGGCACAAAGCTGGGTTTGCCGATCACCACGGTTTTGGAGCCGGTGCCGGCTTGGCCTGCGACAAACCAATCGTCCTCGATGGTCCACTCTCTGCGCGGCACGACCACAAAACCCGCACCGGGAGGCGCGCCTTTTTCGGCGGGCGGAAACTGCACGCCCAGCACGGCCCACTGCGAGTTGTCCACGTTGGACGCGAACTTCCACTTGCCCTGGATCAGCCAGCCACCCTCTGTGGGCTCGGCCATGGTGACCGGCGCATACGAGCCGCACATCAGCGCGTTCGGCGTGGGGCCCCACACATCGTCTTGCGCCTGCTCGGGGAACAAGGCCAACAACCAGTTGTGGATGACGCCCAGGGCTGCCGCCCAGGCCGACGAGGCGCAGCCGCGCCCGATCTCGCTGATCAGGTCCATCATCGCGGTGAAGCCGTATTCGTAGCCGCCATAGCGTGCCGGTTGCATCAGCCGGTAAAAACCAGCCTCTTCAAAACGCCGGCTCATCTCTTCGGACAAACGGCGGTTGATCTCGGTCTGCTGGCCTTGCTCGCGCAACAGGGGCACCAACTGGGTGGCGGCGGCCACGATACTTTCCAGCGACGGAGCGTTGGCAACCGGGCTCAGGCGGCCCAGGGCACTGGCGGCGGCGATCTGGCTGGTGTTGTTGGAACTCATGGGGGTCTCCTCGGTTTTTGGGATGGATAAAACGCGTGCCGACCCGCTCAGGCGTACACGGGCGCGATGTCGACGTAGATCCGAAGAGAGCTCACCAGATCGCCTTGGCGCTCCAGCATGGTCACGGCGGGAACGGTGACCGTTTGGCCATCCTTTCTCAGGTATTCCACCTTGGCTTCCAGGCAGGTCTGCCCGTTGGCTTCGACCACGCGCTGCACGTGGTGCCGAATGCCACCAATGGAAGAGAAGAGGTAGCCGATACCACCCTTGGCGGCTTCGTGGCCGACCATGGGCGGGTTGTTGGCGACGACCACCTGGACGTCCGGCGTCAAGCCGGCGATGAAGCCTTCCAGATTCATGGCGTCGATTTGGGCGTACAGATCCGAGAACCAATATTTCATGAGGTGCTCCCTGTTCAAACGGTTGGGTTGGTGGTGGCCATCTTGCGGATCGCACCCAAGGTGGCGTCCACGGCCTTGAGGTAATCGCGCTCCATCACCTCGCGGAATTCGCGCTCTTTCTCGCTGTCAGAAGGCGCGTCCACCAGTTGCAGCGCAAAGCTGAACCGCAGACTCAGCGCATCGCCTTCGCCCAGAATTTCGTTCACGATGAAGCCATCGGCGTTGCCCGACAAGCGCAGGAAAACCACCTTGGTCTCGGGATAAAACGTGATGCGCTCGCGCGCGTCTTCGCCGCGGAACACGATGTCGCGCACCAGGCCATTGGCGCTGCGTTCCAGCACGTCGCACTTGGCCATGCCGGGCACAAAGGGCAAGGCGTTGTCCGCCTTCATGACCAAGCCCTTCCAGATTTCGCTTCTGGACAGTTTGGGGTGCGCGGGGTCGGTGTTGACCGCGACCTCTTTCGATACGTAAATCATGTTGTCTCCTGGTTGAACCTGTCGGATGCGGCACCTGCAAGGCTCTCCGCTTTCGGGCTTTTCGCCTTTTCTTTTCAGACGTGAAGCCATGGAAAAGGACGTTGAAAGGATGATAGGAAGAGCCCCAGGGCACTGTCCAGATCGCTCCATGAATGGTCCACATTGACGGGCTTGATTGCGGCTGGCCTTCGGTCATCAAGGCCTGGATGCCGGCCCGCGCCAGCAACGCGGACACGAGCCGCTCGGCATCGGTCACAGCCAACACCGTTTGGGAACGCTTGTCAAAAATCCTGGGTTATCCCGAAACGAATTCCGGATCACCGGCCACCAGGAATTCCCAGACCCGCTCGGCAATGCGCCCGTCCCACGTGGCGCGGTTCGCGGCCACAGCCGCATCGGCAAAACTCACGTGCTGCGCACCACCGGCGGCACGAACCGCCAGTTCGACCCGCGCCGCGTCTTCCAGAAACCAGGCCAGGGTGACCGCTTTTTCAATGGTGTCGGCAGCGGTCACCGCGCCGTTGACGCCCACCACCACCGCGCTGGCCGAGCCCATGACCTCGGCCACACCGTTTGCGGCCAGATCGTTGCGCACCAGCGCCGGATCGCGCCACATCGGCACCTGGGGATAAAAATAGGACGAATAGCCGTGGCGCGCCGATGGGCTGTGGCCCATGGCGGCCAGCGCCATGACCTGGGGCGACAGAAAGCGGCAGACGGCATTCACCTCGGGTCGGCGCCGGTAGATTTGCTGGTGCATGCGCACCTCGCCCAAAACCCCCTCGGGCAGCGGTCCATCCACCGG
>NZ_JBFJMY010000003.1:0-31372 GCF_041633695.1 Hydrogenophaga sp. | reverse complement strand
GCGGCGATCAGGAACAGGTCGACAAGGTGCTCGACGCCATGGCCAAGCACGACACCGGCCTGCCCGACCTGGTGAAGATCATCTGCGTCGACATGAAGGGGATGCGCGGCTACAAACACGACAAGCTGATGTCGTTCGAGGACGTGCTTGAGCTAGGAGACCAAAACGCCGCGGCATCGCCCCAGCACGCGAGCGCCTTTGATCGTGCCATCGAGGACACCCAGCCCGATGACACCTGCATGCTGGTCTACACCTCGGGCACCACCGGGCCGCCCAAGGGCGCGATGCTGTCGCACCGCAACCTGATCGTCACCGTTGACAAGCTCAAAACCCATTTCAAGCTCGACCGGCACAACTACGAAGTGGTCTGCTACCTGCCGTTGTGCCACGTGGCCGAGCGTGCCTTCTCGACGGTCATGCACCTGCTCACCGGTGGCGTGGTCAATTACGCCGAATCGATCGACACGGTGGCCGTCAATCTGCGCGAGATCGCACCCACGGTGTTTTTGGGCGTGCCGCGCATCTGGGAGAAGCTGCAGCAAGGCATTTTGATCCGCATGCAGGACGCCTCGCGCTTTCAGCGCTGGGCTTTCCAGCGCTGCTTCGATGCCGGGCGCCGTCTGTTCGAAAAGGTCGAGGCGCAAGGGGGCCAGCGCAGTCTGTCGGATCGCCTGCACTTCTTCGTTCTGTGGTTGCTGATGTTTCGCAATCTGCAGAAGTTCGTCGGCCTGGACCGCATGCAGTGCGGCTTCTGTGGCGGCGCCAGCGTCTCACCCGAGGTACTGAAGTTCTTCCGCATCCTCGGCATTCCGGTGTACCAGGTCTACGGCATGACCGAGTCCGGCGGGGTGATCTTCTTCCAGCATGAAAAAGCGATCAAACTGGGCGCCACCGGCCTGCCCATCGACGGCCTGAACTGGAAGATCGCGGAGGACGGCGAGCTCGTCGTCAAGCACCCCGCCGTGTTCAAGGGCTACATCCACGACGAAGGCGCCACCGCCAAGACCGTGGTGGACGGCTGGCTGCACACCGGCGACATCGTGGCACTGGCCGACAACGGCGAGCTGATGATCGTTGACCGCAAGAAGGCCATCATCATCACCAGCGGCGGCAAGAACATCGCTCCCTCGGAGATCGAAAACGCGCTCAAGGACAGCCTGTATGTGCGCGAGGCGATCATCCTGGGCGACGGACGCCACTATTTGGCGGCGCTGATCCAGGTCGACTACGAAACAGTCGGCAAGTGGGCACAAGAACGCAAACTGGCCTACACCACCTACAAGAGCCTGGCCGCGCTGCCCGAGGTGCGCGAACTGATCGACGAGGACGTCAAGCGTGTGAACAAGCTGTTTGCCCGGGTCGAGAACATCCGCAAGTTCCTGATCCTGGAAAAAGAACTCGACCACGACGACGGCGAACTCACCGCCACCCAGAAGGTGCGCCGTAACGTCATCGAAAAAACCTTCGCGAAAGAGATCGCGATCATCTACGGCGCAGGAGCGGGCTGATGGACTATTTTCTGCAACTGGTCATTTCCGGCATCGCCGTGGGCCTGCTCTACGGCTTCATCGGCATGGGCTTTGCGATGATTTACCGCGCCACCGGCGTGGTGAACTTCGCCCAGGGCGAGCTGATGATGCTGGTGTCCTACATCGCCTTCACCCTGGCCGGCACCTTCCAATTTGGCTTCTGGCCCATGCTGGCAGCAACTGTCGCGGCCTCGGTGCTGATCGGCCTGCTGATCGAGGTCTTGCTGATCCGTCCGATGCTTGGTCAGCCGGTGTTTTCCACGGTGATGGTGACCATTGGCCTGGCCGTGATCCTGCGCTCGGTGGTGGTGCTGATCTGGGGCGCAGACCCCATGCCGCTCAATGCCGGCCTGCCAACGGAGGTCATCAAGATCGGCCCGGCCGGCCTGTACCCGGCGCAGCTGTATTCCGTTGGGCTGATGGCGGCCGTACTGCTCGGCCTGTGGACCTTCTTTCGCTATTCGCGGGTCGGTATCGCCATGCGTGCCACCGCCAACGTGCAAACTGCAGCCCTGCTGATGGGCATCAATGTCAAGCGCATTTTCGCCTTGTCCTGGGCCCTGTCGGCGGGGCTCGCCGCCATTGCGGGCGTGTTGATCGGCGTGATCTACGACGTCAACCCCGGCATGTGGACGACAGGTCTGCGCAGCTTTCCCGCAGTCATCTTGGGCGGGCTGGACTCGGTGTTCGGCGCCGCACTCGGCGGCATCCTGATCGGGGTGGTCGAGAATCTGTCGGAAGGCTATATCGGCCGCGGCATGAAGGAGATCGCCGGTTTTGTTTTGATCCTCGTCGTCCTTATGGTCAGACCCTATGGCCTGTTCGGCAAACCTGAAATCGAGCGTGTCTGATGCGTAGCGGAAACTTCAAACAAAACTATCGTCAGCTGCTGGCACTGACCGACTCGGTTCCTGTCATCGTCTGGTCGTGTCTGCTGGTGGCGCTGCTGGCGGCCGCGCCACTGCTGCTGGCCAAGTACTATGTCTCCGTCATTCTGCTGCTGCTGATCACAGCGGTGGGGGTGTTGGGCCTGAACCTGCTGACCGGGACCACCGGGCTGATCTCGCTCGGGCACTCGGGGTTTCTGGCGGTCGGCGCCTACACGGCCGGCATCGTGGCCAGCAAACTTGGTTGGCCAATGCTGGCGTCCATCTTCGCCGGTGGCGTGAGCGCGGCCATCGCCGGGATCATCGTGGGCATACCCTCGCTGCGTCTCAAAGGGCTGTACCTGGCCATCACGACGATGGCATTTGCCGTGATCATCAACCACCTGATCCTCAACGGTGGCGACCTGACCGGAGGCTCGGAAGGACTGACGGTGCCACAACCCTCGCTGTTCGGCCAGGCGCTGGATGCCGAACGTGGCTACTACTACGTGGTGCTGTGCTTTGTGGTGATGTTCACCTTCATCACCCTGAACATCCTGCGCAGCCGCATTGGCCGAGCGTTCCTGGCGATCCGGGAGCACGACATCGCCGCCAAGGCCATGGGCGTCAACCTGGTGCGCTACAAGTTGCTGGCGTTCATGGTCAGCGCCTTCTACACCGGCATCGCCGGGGGCTTGCTGGCCTACTACACACGCTACCTGAATGTCGACAGCTTCAGCCTGCTGATATCGATCGAGGCGCTCTCCATGCTCATAGTTGGCGGCCTGGGTTCTGTAGCCGGCGCCTTGCTCGGCACGGCTTTCATCGTCCTGCTCAACGAAAGCCTGGGCTTCGTGTTCGGCATGATCGGCGCCAGCTTCGGCGGGTCGGGCTCCACTGCCGCCTATGAGATCAAAGGCGTCATTTATGGACTCGCGATTGTGTTGTTCCTGCGTTTTGAGCCCGATGGCCTGATGGGGCGATGGCGCGACATCAAGCATTACTGGACCCATTGGCCCTTCCGATTCTGACCCCGCAGCACACGCGCTGCTTATTCCATGGGAGACCTGCGATGCGAACACTACAGAAGCTGACCCAGCGCTTTTGCCTCGGCGCCCTCGCCGCACTGACCTTCGGCAGCGCACTGGCGGCAGATCCCGGGGTCACGAACGAGAAACTCGTGCTTGGCGCGGTCATCCCGCTGAGCGGCCCGCCCAGCATCATTGGCAAGGCCATTGCCACGACCCTGAAAGTTTGGGAGCAGGATGTCAATTCGCGCGGCGGCATCGGCGGACGCAAGGTGGACATTCGCATCGAGGACGACGGCTATGTGCCGCAGCGCTCGGTTCAAAGCCTGAAGAAACTGATTGATGTTGACCAGGTATTTGGCTTGATCGCGGTATCTGGCTCATCGCAATTGGTGGCCATGCTGCCCATCATCGACGAGCAGAAAATTCCCGCCATCAACCATATCGCCGTCAACAGCGCCCACTTCAACCCACCGCACAAGACGCTGTTCAATATCGGGGCAACCTACTGCCAGGCTGTCTCCGCCAGCATGAAGCATCTGGTGACAACTCAGAAGCTGCAGGGCTCCAAGTTTGCCCTGATCTTCCAGGAAGACGATTACGGCACCGACGTCAAATGCGGCTACGACCTGGCACTGAAAGAACTCGGCCTCAAGAGCGTCATTGAAGTCCCCTACAAGCGCGGCGCGAAGGACTTTTCCGCCGAGGTGCTGAGCGTGCAGCGCGCCGGCGCCACCTTTGTGCTGACCGGTGGCATCATCACCGAAACCGCCGCCATGCTCAAAGAGATCGCGAAGAACCAGATGCAAGCCGTGCGCTTGGCCGTTTACCCTTCGCATCTGAATGCTGTGCTGGCGCTGGCTGGCCCGGCTGCCGACGGCATGTATATCGCCGATTTTGTCCCCCCCGTGACCGACACTCAAACTCAGGGCATCGGCAAAATCACCGCACTGACCTACAAGTATTTTTCAGCCAATGAAGTCAAGGCCATGCATCGGTATTCATTGACCGCCTATGTAGGCGCTCAGTTGCTCGAATCAGCGCTCAACGCCTGTGCCAAAAACCTCACGCGTGCCTGCGTGGTCGAAAAGCTCGAGCAGACCAAAAACTTCACCAGCGACGGCATCATGGCCCCCTTGACCTTCGGGCCCAAAATTCGACAGTCGGGGACCCGCCCCATTTTGCTCAAGGCGAATGCCAGCGCCGGGAAATTCGAGCGAGCCTCTGAATTTCTGAGTTCCAAGTAATCCTGACGACGCGCCACCAGCCCCTCCCCCATTTCTCAACCAGGAGTGCCTTTCCATGACACGCAAATACTTTCGATACGCCGCCACCAGTCTGCTCGGCATGGTCATTGGCCTGACGGCCACGACCGCCGCTGCTGCCGACCCTGGGGTGACCGACGCCAAAATCGTCCTCGGCTCGATCACGCCCGTCAGCGGCCCCGCCAGCCTGCTGGGCAAGGCCCACATGCTTGCCTTGCGGGTATGGGAACAGGATGTCAACGCCCGCGGTGGCATCAACGGCCGCAAGGTGGAAATTCGCCAGGAAGATGACGGCTATGTGCCTCAGCGTGCTGTGCAAGGCGTCAAGCGACTGGTCGACGTGGAAGGCATCTTCGGCCTGATCGGCACCTCGGGTTCAGCGATGCTGCAAGCCATGGTGCCCTACATCAACGAGCAAGGCTTGCCAACCATCAACGCGATGGCCGTGGCAGCAGCGCACTTCACTCCACCGAACAAAACGGTATTCGTGGTCGGCCCAACCTATTGTCAGGAGTTGAGCGCCGCCATGAAATACATGGTGACGAGCAAGAAGTTGCAAAAGGAGAAGTTTGCACTGGTCTATCAGGATGACGAGTTTGGCAGCGACGTGCGTTGCGGCTACCAGAAGGCGATCAAGGACCTGGGGCTCAACAGCGTGTCCGAGATCTCCTTCAAGCGTGGCACCAAGGACTTCTCGGCTGAGATGCTGAGTCTGAAGCGGGTGGGCGCGACCTTTCTCGCGTCGGGTGGCGTGGTGGCCGAGCATTCGATGCTGATGAAGGAAGCCGCTAAAAACCAGATGTCGCTGACCTTCCTTGCCGTGCATTCGGCCCACCTGACCCCTGTTCAGGCGCTCGCCGGTGCCGCGGGCGACGGCTACTTCGTCGCAGACTATGTCCCGCCTCTGACCGACCTGTCGGTGCCAGGCATGGCCAAGTTCATGGGGTTGGCACAGAAATATCTGTCAGCCGACGAGTTGAAGTCGCTCAACCGCTATTCGATCACAGCCTACGTCGGTGCGCTGCTGATGGAAGACGCGATCCGCCGCTGTGGCAAGGCGCTGACCCGCGCCTGTGTCGTCGAGAAGCTGGAGACAACCAAGAACTTCAGCACCGATGGGCTGGCTTCCCCCATCAGTTTTGGCCCCAATGACCGGCACTCGCCGAGCAGCGTGCTCGTGTTGCGCTCGGACGCCAAAAACTCCCGCTTCGAGCGCGTGTCCGACCCCATCCCCGTGCTCGATTGACACCAGACGCCGTTCGTCACCCGCCGTACAACTGGTTCCGCCCGTGTTTCAAAAAGTTCTGATCGCCAACCGTGGCGAGATCGCGCTGCGGATCCTGCACACACTCAAGGGCATGGGGCTCGCCACCGTGGTGGCCCACCACGCGGTGGACGCCGATAGCCCGGCCGTGCTGGAGGCTGACGAGTCGGTCGAATTGCACGGCTTGACGCCCGTGGCGGCCTACCTCGATATCGCGCAGTTGGTTGAAGCGAGTCGGCGCAGTGGGGCACAGGCGCTGCATCCCGGTTACGGCTTCCTGTCTGAAAACGCGGCGTTTGCGCGTGCGCTGGAAGCTGATGGCATCGTCTTCATTGGCCCGCGTCCGGACAGCATCGAACTGATGGGTGACAAGGTGCGCGCGCGCAGCTTCGTCGCCCATCGCGGCTTTCCGGTGGCACCGAGCGCCATCGAGGACGATGACCCGGCCAGCTTCGTCGAGCGCGCCAGGGCGCTCGGCGCGCCGCTGCTGATCAAGCCTTCAGCCGGCGGTGGCGGCAAGGGCATGCGCATCGTGCGTGACCTCGCCATGTTGGATCGCGAGATCGAGACCGCACGGCGCGAAGGTGAGCGCTATTTTGGCGACGGTCGGCTGTTTGTCGAGCGCTATGTGGAGCGCCCGCGGCACATCGAGGTGCAGGTGATGGGCGACGCGCATGGCCAGTTGGTGCATTTCTGGGAGCGTGAATGTTCAGTGCAGCGACGCTTCCAGAAAATCATTGAAGAAACCCCCTCCCCGGCCCTTTCACCGGTGCAGCGCCACGATATCTGCGAAGCTGCAGCCGGCATTGCCCGCGCCGCCAACTATCGCGGCGCCGGCACCGTGGAGTTCATCTACGGCGCCGGTGGCGAGTTTTACTTTCTTGAGATGAACACGCGTCTACAGGTCGAACACCCGGTCACCGAAATGGTGACGGGCTTTGACCTCGTTCGCGAACAGGTACGCGTCGCCCTGGGTGAGCCGCTCGGCTACACCCAGGCGGACATCGTGCAGCTTGGTCACGCCATCGAATGCAGGCTTTACGCCGAAGACGCCGAGCATGATTTTCGCCCCTCCACCGGTGACATCCTGTGCTGGCGACCACCCTCTGGTCCAGGCGTGCGGGTTGATGCCGGCGTGCGCGAAGGACAGGCGGTAACTGCCGCATTTGACCCCATGATCGCCAAAATTATCTGCCATGGCAACACGCGTGCACAGGCTATCGAACGCTCCATCCTGGCGCTAGAGCAATCGGTGCTGTTGGGTCTGACCACCAACGCACGCTACCTCACGCGGGCACTGCGCCATGCCGAGTTCCGTGCTGGGCAGGCCGACACCGGCATGCTTGCACGCTGTGCCGACGAGCTGCGCGAGTCTCTCACCCCCGATGACATCGACCTGGTACTGGCATCGGCGGTGCTCGCCGACCGCGAACTGTTGCGCGCCGTTCACTCCATTCCAGCGATGCACGCCGCCATGGGACCCTGGAGGAATTGACGATGCGCCGCCGCTATGTCATCAATGGCAAGGTCCATGACCTCGTGGTAACACGTGGAGCGAATGGCGTGTTCCACGTCAGCCATGGCGAACGCAAATTCGAGATGCAGGGGAAGACGCTGCCTGATGGCCGTTGGCGGGTCACCGTGGATCAGCGCCCGCAAGCCGTCTGGATCGCCGCGCAAGGCGACAGTCGATTCGTGCACAGTGCGGCCACCGGTGCCCTTGAAGTCGAGGTGATCGATCTCAGCGCAGCCTCCGGCGGCGACCGGGCCGGTGCCGCTTCCGACTTGCTGCAGGCGCCAATGCCCGGCACGGTGATCGCGGTTCATGTGGCAGTCGGCGATGCCGTGCATGCGGGCCAACCGCTCATCGTGATCGAAAGCATGAAGCTGGAAACCACGCTGACGGCACCGCGCGACGCCCGGGTCAAGACTGTGCACTTTGCCGTTGGCAACACCTTCGCTCTCAAGTCCACCCTCGTGACGCTGCAAGACCCCTGAGAACCGATTGATGAAACGCATCGACTCCCGCATCGACACCGCATCCGAAGCGTTCCGGCGAAACCATCAAGCCATGAGCGCCATCGTCGCGAATTTTCGCGAGCGCATGGAAATCACGCGCCACCAACGTCCGCCGCATGAGATCAAGCGCGTGCGCGCGCAGGGCAAATTACTGGTACGTGAACGGCTGGACCTGCTACTAGATCCCGGTACGCCCTTTCTTGAGTTCTCGGCGCTGGCTGCCTGCGAGGACTACAACGGCGAGGTCCCGGGTGCCAACGTGGTCACTGGCCTGGGCGTGGTCAGTGGCCGCGAGGTGCTGATCCACGCCGACGATTCCAGCGTCAAGGGCGGTGTCTGGTACACGCTCACGCCACGCAAGCTGGCACGACTGCTGGACATCGCGCTGGAGAACCGGTTGCCGGTCCTGCATTTGTGCGACAGCGGCGGCGCCTTCCTTGAAGAACTGTCAGGCGTGTACATCGAGGGTGGCCGGGTGTTCCGCAACCAATGCCTGCTGTCCAAGGCCGGCGTGCCGCAGGTCGCGATGGTGTTCGGCCACTGCACCGCCGGCGGTGCCTACATCCCGGCGCTGTGCGATTACAGCATCATCGTGCGTGGCACCGGCGGCGTGTTCCTCGGCGGGCCACCGCTCGTGAAGGCCGCCACCGGTGAGGAGCACACCGCCGACGAGATCGGAGGCTGTGATTTACACACCCAGGTATCCGGCACGGTCGACTACCCGGCTGACAATGAGGCCCACGCCATCGCGATTTGCCGCGAGATCGTTGCGCAGTTCAAGCCCGCGACGAAAAGCTACCTGCCAGAACGCGATGCCGAGCCACCCTACTACGACCCCGACGAAATGCTGGGCATCGTCTCGCCCGACCACCGGGTGCAGTTTGACCAGCGCGAACTCATTGCCCGCATCGTCGACGGCAGCCGCTTCCACGAATACCAACCCGCTTATGGCACCACGCTGATCTGCGGCTACGCCTACATCTGGGGGTACCGCGTGGGCATCCTCGCCAACAACGGCGTGTTGTTCAGCGACAGTTCCAAGAAAGCGGCGCACTTCATCTCGCTGTGCAATCAGAACCGTACACCGCTCGTGTTTTTTCAAAACACCACCGGCTACATGATCGGCCGCAACTACGAAATGGAAGGCATCACCAAGGACGGCGCCAAGATGTTGATGGCGCAGGCTGGCAGCGAGGTGCCCAAGTTCACCGTCATCACCAGCGCAGCTTTCGGTGCGGGCTATTACGGCATGTGCGGACGGGCGTGGGATCCACGGATGATCTGGGCCTGGCCGAACGTGCACATGGGGGTGATGGGCCCCGATCAGGCCGCCAACACCCTCGCCGACGTGAAAATCGCCCAGTTGCGCCGCAAGGGCCACACGCCCGATGAGGCCGAGATGGCGCAATTGCGCCAGCGCGTGTACGAAAAGGCCGAACGCGAATCCAACGCCTACTTTGCCACCTCGCGCTTGTGGGACGACGGTCTGCTGGCGCCCACTGACACCCGCAACGCACTGGGCATGGCACTCTCAGCCGCCGCACACGCCCCGATCGCCGACCCGCACTACGGAATTTTCCGATTCTGAAGGGACAACATGACAGAAGACACCACCTTCGGCTTCGACGATGAAGCCCTCGCAACCCGCCCCACCGTCTACCAGAGCGGACTCTTCGAAGGCCAGGTGGTGATGGTCAGCGGCGCCGGCAGCGGCATCGGCAAAGCCATCGCCTTCCTGTACGCGCGCCTGGGCGCCAAGCTGGTCATCTGCGGGCGCGACCCAGCCAAGCTAGAGAGCTGCGCCGAATGGCTGCGCCGGCTCGGCAGCCCTGATGTGCTGGTGCACCCCATGACGATCCGTGATCCCGAGCAGGTGGAACAGTTGATCGACGTGGCCTGGCTGCACTTCGGACGCATCGACGTGCTCGTCAACAACGCCGGCGGGCAATTCCCGCAGCGGGCGCTGGACTACAGCGTCAAGGGCTGGAAGGCGGTGATCGACACCAACCTGAACGGAACCTGGTACATGATGCATGCGATGGCGCGCCGCTGGCAGGGCACCGGCACGCGGGGCAACATCGTCAACATCGTCGCCACCTTCCAGCGGGGCATGCCGGGCGTGGCGCACACCTGCGCTGCGCGCGCCGCGGTGACTCACCTGTCTAAAACTGTTGCAGTGGAGTGGGCGCAGCATGGCATCCGCGTCAATTGCATAGCGCCTGGAGCGATCGCCAGCACCGGCTTTCGTCAGTACTCCCCCGAGGCGGTGAAGGCCTTCGCCGGAGCCAACCCGATGAAACATGTCGGTGACGTGCAGGACGTGGCCGAGGCAGCGGTCTACCTCAGCGCGCCCAGCGGCAAGTTCGTCACCGGCGAACTGCTCACGGTGGATGGCGGCGGCGTGCTCTGGGGCGAAGTCTGGACCATCGCCAAACCCGATTACTTCAAGGTGAACACATGAATTCGGCTGACTCGCAACACCCCAAGTTCGGCCCGGGCGACGAGGCCCTGGCCGCACTCCCGACGGTCTATCGCGACGACCTTTTCGCCGGCAAAGTGGTGCTGGTGTCGGGCGCCGGCAGTGGCATCGGCAAGGCGATTGCCTTCCTGTTCGCGCGGCTGGGTGCCACGCTCGCCATCTGCGGGCGCAAGGCCGACAAACTCGAGGACTGCGCCGAAAAACTGCGCGCGCTGTCGGGCCGTGAGGTATTCACCTACCCGATGACCATCCGCGACCCCGAGCAGGTGGACGCCATGCTCAGTGCCGTGTGGGAACGTTTGGGCGGCGTCGACGTGCTGGTCAACAACGCTGGCGGCCAGTTTGCCGCCCATGCCATGGACTTCAACGTCAAGGGCTGGAACGCGGTGATCGACACCAACCTCAATGGCAGCTGGTACATGATGCAGGGCGCGGCCAGGCGCTGGGTGGAGCAAGGCCGGCCCGGCAACATCGTCAACATCACCGCCGCCATCGACCGCGGCCTCACGGGCATGGCGCACACCACCGCCTCGCGCGCGGGCGTCATCGCGCTGTCGCGCACGCTGGCCATCGAGTGGGCAGAGCACGGCATCCGCCTGAACTGCATTGGCGCCGGCGCCATCGAGAGCAACGGTTTCAACAACTACCGCGAAGAAAACGTTTCCACTTTCTACTCGTGCAATCCGATGAAACGGGCCGGCGACGTGCAGGACATCGCGGAGGCGGTGGTCTACCTCGCCGCACCCTCGGGCAAGTTCATCACCGGCGAGGTGCTCAACGTCGAAGGCGGGATGCTGCTGTGGGGCGAGTTCTGGCCAGCCGGAAAACCCGACTACTTCAAGGTCGATCAAGAGTGACCTCACAACCCCCTCTTCCGTCGGCAACGTGCTCCCACGGGCCTTTTCAGCAGCTCGTCGGGTACGACATCCTGCACAACGAGCGCGGCCTGTATTTCCGGCTGCCGATCCGGCGCGACCACCTCAACCCCCACGGCGTGCTCCACGGCGGCGTGCCCCTGACCTTGCTCGATGCGGTCGGGGGCAGAACCCTGATCGACCGGCCGATCCCGGGCAGCGGCCAGCTCATCCAGTCGTCGGTAACGGTCACGCTCACCGTGGATTTCATGCGTGCGGTCGGCACAGGAATCCTGTTTGCATCGGCAACGCCGGACCACATCGGCAAGACGCTGGCCTATGTGTCGGTGAAGGTCACGCTCGACGCACTCGACGGAGACATCGTGTCGCGCGGCATCGGCACCTACCGCATCTACACCAAGTCACTGGTCAAAGCGGTCTGATCGGTGCTCGGCGGAGACCGCCCGGCAAATCACTGCCGCTCAATGCAAATGATCATCGGGCGGCGGAAGGATTTTCAGCTCGCGGTTGATGCGTTCGATTTGGTCGGGCTGAAACTGCGTCGAATGCCTGTGGTCCGTTTTCCCCAGCCCCCACAATTCTTCGACTACAAGAGTTCGTCGTCGTGTTCGCCAATGAACGGTGCGGGGCCTGGGCGATCAGTCACCGTCCGGCTGAACCTTGGTGCCGGCGAAGGTTGGAGCACGTCGTCTCGCTCAAAGAAAGTGCCGCGCGCGCTGTTGTGTGGATGATGTGCAGCCTCTTCCAGAGTCAGCACCGGCGCAAAGCACACGTCGGTCCCTTCCAGCAACGCACACCAGTGCGTGCTCGGCTGGGTGCGGAAGATGTCGGTGACCTGTCGTTTGAGTGTCGGCCAGACGGCCGGATCGCGTTGCCGTTGAAACTCGGGATCGCTGATGCCCAGCTTCTCCAGCAGCAGCACATAGAATTGGGGTTCCAGTGATGCGATCGAGATCCATTTCCCGTCAGCGCACTCATAGGTGTCGTAGAAATGCGATCCGCCATCCAACAGGTTGGCCTGCCGCTCATTCTTCCACATTCCCAGCGCCTTGAGGTCGCAGACGATGGAGGTCAGCAGCGCAGCGCCGTCGGTGATCGCAGCATCGACCACCTGACCATGGCCAGAGGAGCGCGCTTCAAGCAAAGCGCAAACGATGCCAAAGGCTAGAATCATGCCGCCGCCGCCCAGGTCGCCAACCATCGCCGGCGGCGCTACTGGCCCGCCGTCCGAGCGGCCAATCATGCTGAGCGCGCCCGACAGCGCAATGTAGTTGATGTCATGCCCGGCGGCCTGCGCGAGCGGGCCGTCCTGACCCCAGCCGGTCATGCGTCCGTAGACGAGTCGCGGGTGGCGTGCCAGCAGCACGTCCGGGCCCAATCCCAGCCGCTCCATCACGCCCGGGCGAAAACCCTCGATGATCGCGTCGGCACCGTCGACCAGCTCCAGCACCCGCTGTACGTCTGCGGGTGACTTCAGATCGACCGCCACCGAACGCCGGCCGCGGTGCAGCACGCTGCGCCGACCACTGGCCAGGAAGGCGCCTTCCCCGCGGTCTTTGCCCTTGTCGGCCTTGCGGTCCAGGCGGATCACGTCCGCACCCATGTCGGACAGCATCATCGCGCAGAACGGTCCGGGGCCGATGCCGCCGAACTCGATCACTTTCAACCCCTGCAAGGGACCACTCATTTGTCGTTACTCCTGAAACTGAATTAGAACCACAAGCCAGCCGTTTGTTACCCCAGCCAGCGCTTGCGCCGCTTGTAGTGCTTGACCTCTCGGAAACTCTTGCGCACCCCCTCGCGGTCCAGGCCGAGATAAAACTCGCGCACATCCTCGTTGTCGCGGAGTTCCTGGGCCAGCCCCTCCAGCACGATGCGACCGCTCTCCATGACATAACCATAGTCGGCGATCTCCAGGGCCACGCGTGTGTTTTGTTCGACGATGAGCAGCGACAGCCCCTGCTCACGCAGGTGGCGCAGCACGCTGAAGACTTCCTCGACCATGCGCGGCGCCAGCCCGAGTGACGGCTCGTCGATCAGCATGAGTTTCGGCTCGGCCATGATCGCGCGCCCGATCACCAGCATTTGCTGCTCGCCGCCCGACAGATAACCGGCCGTGCGTTTTCGCAGGTCGGCCAGGCGCGGAATCGCTTCGTACACGCTGTCCATCGCCCGGCGCATCGCCTGCGCCGATGGAAACATGTGGCCGCCGATGGTGAGGTTTTGCTCGACCGTCATGTGTTGCAGCACGCGCCGGCCTTCCATCACATGAACCAGACCACCGCGCACCACGGTCGCCGGGTCGTGCCCCTGAATCGGTCGGCCGTCGAAGGTGATCACCCCCCCTGAGACGCGGCCATCTTCCGAGTCAATGACGCCGGAGATGGCCTTGAGGGTGGTGCTCTTGCCTGCGCCGTTGGCGCCCAGCAGCGCCACACATCCGCCTTCGGGGACCTGCATCGACACGCCCTTGAGCGCCAGGATCACCTCGGCATACAGCACCTCGACGTTGGACAGCGTCAGCACCGCCGGATTGGCGGCCGCATCGGGCGTGGTCCGTTGATCCGGTGCTGCAGCAAGGGCTGAATTCACCATTTGGGCACCATTGGGACGGCCACATCGCCCGCCGCCCGAACGACCTTGCCGTCCTTCATGGTCGCGATGTTGACCTTGGCGGTGCCGGTGGGAAAGGGGGTGTCGTTGCTGAAGTCCACGCCTGGCAGTATGCCCATCAGGTCGTTGCTGGTGAACTGGCTGTTCATCAAGGTCTCGCGCACCGCTTCGCCAGTGACCTTGCCGGCACCCTTGGCCTTGATCGTGGCCTCAATCGCGCGCACTGCCACGACGCTTTGGCCCAGGCCCATGATGGTCATGGCATTCCAGCCCGATTTCAGGCCATGCTTTTCCTGCAACATGCTGTAGAACTTGCGTGCGGTCGTGTCGTCTTCGCTGGCATCGGCGATGGCGCCCACTTCGAAATCACCGGCGAAGCCATTCGGGTCGCCCAGTGCCTTGGATGATCCCACCACGCCGTTGTGCAGCGAGAGCATGATCGGGACGTTTTTGCCCAGCGCCTGCAGCGCACGTTTGGTGGCCACGGCCTGGGCGGTGTTGGTCTGGATCACGATCACATCGGTGCCAGCATTGACCAGGCGACGCACCGCCAGGGTCAGGTCGGCCGGTTGCACTTCGGTCCAGATCGCCTCGACGAAGGTGGCTTTGTCCGGGTTGGCCTTGGTGTAGCTTTGCAGGCCCTTGGCCATGTCGGCATAAGCGGGGGTGGCCTCGGAGGTGATGATCGCAACCTTGACAGGGCGCTTGCCATCGAGTTTGGTGGTGCGGAACCATTCCAGGAATCCGCCCGCCTCGTGGGCGTAGGTGGGGCGCAGGTTCAGGGCCCATTGGTTGGGTTTCCAGCCGAAGCCGTAGGTGGCGGTAGCCATGACCATGGGAATCTTGTCTTCCGGCAAGCGCTGCTGCAACGCGGCGGCATCCGGGCCACCGAGGCCGAGCAGGATCGCGGGTTTGACTTCGGCCTTGATGCCGGGCCACAGGCTGGCGGTTTGAGCCACGTCGTAGCGCGTGTCGAAGGTTTTGACGACGATCTGCACGTTGAGTTTGCTGCCGACTTCCTTGTTCCACCATTCGATCACGGCGAGTCGCCCGCCTTGCATCTGTGGCATGACGTTGGCGTAGGGGCCGGCGAAGTCGGCAAAGGCGGCCACGTTGATCGTCGTCGTTTGCGCGTGGGCGGGCGCGTTCAGCAGCAGGCCAGTGGCCAGGGCGGTCGTGAGTTTCAGAAAGGTTTTGCGTTGCATGCTTGTCTCCAGTTGTGGTGGTGGTGAGGAAAAGGGGCGGGGGGAATTGCGACTCGCTGTGCCGGGCGGGCTCAGTGGTGAAACGGCCAGAGCCGGTAGTTGGCTTTCAGGATGTTCCAGCGGTGCATCAGGCCTTTCGGTTCAAGCAGCAGGAACAGCGTGATGATGAGGCCGAGAAACACATTCATGCTGGCGAAGATCAGGTCGCTGCTCAGGCTGGGAATTCGCTCGACCAGGTCGGGGCCCAGACTGGTGATGACTTCTTGGACGCCCCGGATGAGCACGGTGCCGATCAGTGCCCCGACGATCGAACCGAGCCCGCCGACGATCATCATGGCAATGAACCAGATCGAGTTGAACAGCGTGAACTGGTCGACCGAGACGAAGCGCACCTGGTAGGCCCACAGGGCACCGCCGATGCCAGCGTAAAAAGCGCCGAGCACAAAGGCGCGCGACTTGGCGCCGGCCACGTCGATGCCCATCATACCGGCGGCCACATCGTCGTCGCGCACGGCGACGAAGGCGCGCCCGTGGCGGCTGCGCAGGATGCCGAAAGCGCCGAATACCATCACCATGGTGACGACAAGAAACAGGTAATACAGAGAACGGTCGGTGTTGAACAAAAATGTGCCCAGCCTCGCAGGCTCCAGGCTGAAACCATTGACGCCGCCGAGCCAGGATGAGGGCAGGTTCAGGACAACGAAGTGGAAGATGAACTGGGCCGCGATGGTGGTCAGTGCGAGGTAGAAACCCTTGATGCGTTTCGCTGTCATGCCGAACAGCCAACCGGCCAGCGCAGCCACCAGGCCGGCAACCGGCACTGCCACCCAGAACGGCAGCCCGGCCTTGACCTCGACCACACTGGCGGCGTAGGCACCGACCCCCATGAAGGCAGCCTGGCCCAGGTTGATCTGCCCGGCGTAGCCGGTGGTGATTTGCAGCCCGACCACCACGATGGACGTGACCAGCATCAGGTTGGCTACGGCTACCAGACGCTCCGAGGCGAACCAGGGGAGGATCAGCAGAATGACAATGAACAGCGCCAGGGTGACCCACTGGGCGCGCGTGCGGATCAGCGCGCGGTCGCGCGCATAGCTGGTGGAAAAAATGCCGGATGGATCCATGGGTCAGACTCTTTCAATGCGTTTCCAGCCGAACATGCCGGTCGGACGAACAACCAGCACCACCAGCATGAAGATATAGGGGACGACGGCAGCGGCACTGCCACCGATCAGCGGGTCGATGTAGGCGGCGGTCAGTCCCTGCACGACCCCGACGATGATGCCCGCCAGCAGCAGGCCGCCGATGGATTCGAGCCCTGCCAGCAGGGCCACCGGCAGGGCGGCGAAGCCGATTTCGGAGGACAGGAATGTCAGCGACTTGCCGCTCAGGTAGACCATCGAAGTGATGACCGACAGCACACCGCCTAGCGCCCAGGCGAAGGCGATGGAGCGGCGCACGCTAATGCCCATGGCCAGAGCGATCTGGTGGTCCTCGGCCACCGCCGACATCGCCAGTCCGGTGCGGCTGCGGTTGAAGAACCAGTGCAGCGCCACAGCCGCCACCACCGCGATGAGGCCACCGATGGCAAGCGAGCGCGGGATGATCATCTCGCCCAGGATGATGGGCGTGAGGGGAAAGATGGCGGGGAACTGGCGCTCCTGCGGGCCCCAGATCACCAGCACCAGTCCGCGCATCAGGATCAGCAACCCGATGGTGACCATGATCATCGAGAACACCGACTCGCCAATCAGCCGCCTGAACAACAGGCGTTCAATCGCCAGCCCGATCAGCACCGAAATGCCCAGTGCAACGGCGATGCCCAGCGCCGGATGCATGCCGCGCGACTGGATCGCCCACCACAGCAGGAAGGCGCCCAGCACGATCATCTCGCCGATCGCCATGTTGAAGACCTTGCTGGCGCGGTAGATGACGACAAAGCCCATTGCCACCAGCGAATACAGCAGGCCGAGCAGCGCGCCGTTGATGGTGTAGTTGATGAATTCGATGATCATGGGGTGTGTGTTCCTTCAATGTCGGTGGCCACCACGGTTGCGCGCAACGCGCCTTGGCGGCCGTCCTGGTAGGTCACGGCTATTTCGCAGGCAATGTCGGCGACACCTGCATACAGTCCGTCAATCAGCGCTCCATAGCGCACCTCGAGAAACTCTCGGCGCAGCTTGCGCGTGCGGGTGAGTTCGCCTTCGTCGGGATCGAGCTCCTTCGGAAAATTGGCGAAACGCACCACCCGCGAGCTTTCTGGCAGCAGTTTGTTGATGCGGCGGATTTCGCCCTGCACCAGTTGCCGCACCTCGGGCCGTTGCGACAGGTCGGTGAAGGTGGAGAATGCGATGCGCCGCTCCTCGGCCCAGCGGCTGGTCACCGCCATGTCGATGTTGATCAGCGCGCCAACCCAGGGCCGGGTGGCGTCGCCCAGCACCATCACGTCCTTGATGAAGGGCGAAAAGCGCAACCGCGTCTCGATGAACTGCGGGGGATACGAGTGACCGCTGGCGAGTTTGACCAGGTGTTCCACGCGGTCGAGGTACACGAGTTCTCCGCGCTCGGTCTTGCGCACTGCGTCACCGCTGACGTACCAGCCGTCGCGCTGGATGCTGGCGGTCTTGTCGGGCTTGCCCCAGTAGCCGAGAAAGCCGGTACCGCCGCGCAGCAGCAGCTCGCCGTTGTCCTCGATGCGCGATTCCAGCGGTGCGCCGAAGGCTGGGTCCACATCCAGCAGCGGGCCCACGGTTTCGAGGTCGTAGCGCTCGCCGCGGTGGCCAGCAATCAGACCAAACTCCGAGCAGCCATAAATATTGCGCAAATGGACGCCCATGGAGTGAAACAAACGAAACACGTCGGGCGCCATGGCGGTGCCGCCTGAAACCGCGACGTCGCTGCGAACAAAGCCGAACTGATCGCGCACCGGACGCAGGGCCAGCGCTTCGGCCACCGGCAGCAGCAGGCGCGACAGCCACGGTGCCGTGCGCCCTTCGAGCCGCGCCACATGCACGTCGTGGCCGATGCGGATGCCCCAGCGGTAGATGCCGCGCGCCATCCAGCTCGCGGCGAGCATGCGCGCCTCGATGGTGGCGGCGATGTTCTCCCATTGGCGCGGGCCGAACAGCACGATGTGTGGCGCGAGTTCGCGCAAGTTCGGCAAGACCTGGTCGGGGCCCTCCGGGAAGTTGACCACCAGGGGGGTGATCAGCCCGAGGGTCACACCCAGCAACTGCTCGGTGATCCAGGCCAGCGGCGTGTAAGACAAATATTCCATGCCGGCTTGCAGCGGCAACGCGCTCCTCATCCGAACCGCGTTGTCCATCAGCCAACGGTGGCTGATCATCACGCCCTTGGGCTTGCTGGTGGTGCCGGAGGTGTAGGTCAGTAGCGCCAGATCGTCCGCCTGGCCGGCGTTGACTTCACGTTCGAAGCGCAGCGGGTGCTTCTCGTGCTGACGCCGACCTTCAGCGGTCAGGTCATCAAAGGATTGCAGCAGCGGATGCCGGTACGACCACATGCCCGAGTTGTCCCAGTAGGCGATGCCCTGGATATCAGGCAGTCGCTCCAGCAGCGCGAGCGCCTTGTCAACCTGCTCCTGATCCTGCGCGAAGATGAAACGGGCCTTTGAATCCTCGCACAGGTAATGCAATTCGTCGACGGTGGCATCCGGGTAGACCGACACGATTTTGGCGCCCAGTGACTGGGCCGCAAACAGCGCCCAGTAATGCTCGGGTTCGTTCTCGCCGATCACGACCACGGTTTCGCCGCGCTGCAGGCCCTGCGCCGCCGCGCCAAGCGCAATGCTGCGCGTTCGATCAAACACGTCGGCCCATGTATGGCAGCGCCACATACCTTTGCGCTTGACGCGCTGCGCCAGCAACTGTGGATGTTCCCGGGCGTGGGCGAACAACTTCTGCGGCAGGGTCATGACGACTTCTGGGGCGGGGTCGGTCGCACTCATGCCGCTGCTCCCAAGTAGGCCTGGATCACGGCCGGGTCGGCCTGCACTTGTGCAGGTGTGCCGTCGGCGATCTTGCGGCCAAAGTCGAGCACCGCCACGCGGTCTGCCAGATCCATGACCACCCCCATGTCGTGCTCCACCAGCACAACCGGGATGCGCTTGGCCTCGCGCACGTCTATGATGAAACGGGCCAGATCTTCTTTTTCTTCGGTGTTCATGCCGGCCATGGGTTCATCCATTAACAGAACCTTGGGTTTCATCGCCAACGCACGGCCCAGGTCAACGCGCTTGCGAAGACCGTAGCCGAGTGCGCCTACCGGCTGGTGGCGGATATTCTCAATTTCAAGGAAGTCGATGATTTCCTCGACTGCTTCCCGGTGCAGCGTTTCTTCACGCTGGGTCCAGGGAAAGTAGAGAAATGCCTGCGCCAGATTTGATCGCATCTGGCTGTAGCGGCCGACCAGGATGTTGTCGATCACGCTCATGTTGGAGAACAAATGGGTGCCCTGAAAAGTGCGCACCACACCATCGCGCGCGATCTCATGCACCGCGCGGCCTTTGATCTCTTGACCACGGTAGTGCACGCTGCCTTGTTGCGGCAGGTAAAAGCCGCTGAGCACATTCATCAGCGAGCTCTTGCCTGCGCCGTTGGGTCCAATGATGGCCAGCAGCTCGTTGTCACGCACATCGATGGCGACCTCGGCCAGCGCGGTGACACCGCCAAAGCGCAAGGTGATGTCCCGCGCCTGCAGCACCGAAGCCTCGCTGGACGGGCTATTCAAGGAGTTAGAGGTCATGGGTTAGGAGAAGGCGTTGATACCGGTCAGGGCGCGGCCAATGATGAGTTTCTGGATTTCGGTGGTGCCGTCGGGAATCGGCATCATGCGGGCGTTTCTGAACAACAGTTCAACGCCGAAGTCTTTGGTGATGCCGTTGCCGCCATGAATCTGCAATGCTTTCGACGTGACGTTGACCGCCATCTCAGTCGCGTACCACTTGGCCATGGCGCTTTGCACCTCGCTGCGCACGCCATGGTCGATCAGGTTGAACGCGCGGTAGACCAGCAATCGCGCGGCGTCGAGTTCGGTGGCCGCCTCGGCCAGCATGCCCTGGATCAATTGATGACCACCGATCGGCTTGCCATGCTGGCGGCGTTCCTTCGAATAGGCCACCGCCTTGTCGAGTGCCGCCTGGGCGATACCGATCGAAGTCATGCCGACCATGGGACGCGCCTTCTCGAACAGCACCATGGTGTTCTTCAGACCGGTGCCGGGTTCAATCATCATGTTCTCGGCCGGTACGCGCGCGCCGTCGAAGAACAGTTGTGCGGTTGACGTGCTGTTGAGCCCCAGCTTGTCGATGTTGCGGCTTTCGTAGCCGTGTTCGGCGCGGTCCACCAGGATCATCGAGATGGCGCCCGAACCTTCTTGTGAGGTGCGCACGATGACCATGCAAAAGTCGGAGTAGTGGCCGTTGGATATCCAGGTTTTTTCACCGGTGACAATGTAGTGGTCACCATCGCGTTGGGCGCGGCAGGTGACTTCAGCCACGTTGGATCCGACCCCGGGCTCACTGATGCCGCTGCAGGCAATGATTTCGGCGCGGACCATGCGCGGCAGGTATTTTTCGCGCATGGCGGTGTTGGTGCACACCTGTAGCGAGTAAGCGCCGAGCTGCTGGATCAGCAGCGAGATGGCCACGTCGCCGGAAATGCGCGCGAGCTGCTCGTACATCAGTGCATAGGTCAGCCAGGGCATGCCCATGCCGCCATATTCCTCGGCAATGATGCCGTTGCCGCCCATGCCGTAGGGCAGCATCTTTTGAAATATCTCCAGCATCAGCTCTTTTTCGATCAGCTTGTCGGGCTGGTAGCGTTCAACGATGGGGCGCAGCTCGGTTTCGAGGAAGCGAGTGAAGCCTTCGACGGCCATGCGTTGCTCTTCGGTCGGGAGAAAGTTCATGATTGTGGTCTTTGTGTGGTGTTGATTTCGTTCAGCGTGAGCTCATGCGTGCGCCGGCATCAATGTGGAGACAGGTGGCGTTGATGTAAGGGTTCTCGACGATGGAGCGCACCAGGTGGGCCAGCTCGCTGGCTTGGCCCATGCGGCGGGGGAACAGAATCATGCGGTCAACAATGGCCTGCGCGACTTTCTTTGGCAGGCCCGCGACCATTGGCGTTTCGAACAAGCCAGGCGCAACCGCTACGCAGCGGATCCCCAGATCGGCCAGGTCCCGTGCCACTGGCAGCGTGAGGCCGATCACCCCGGCCTTGCTGGCGGCGTAGGCCGCCTGTCCCATCTGGCCGTCCTGTGCGGCACCGGACGACAGGTTGATGATGACGCCGCGCTCATCACCCTCAGGCTCATTGCGCGCCATCGCCACGGCGGCCAGGCGCAGCACGTTGAACGTGCCGGTCAGGTTGACGGCAATCACCTTGTCCCACAGTGCCAGGGGAAAGGGTTTTCCATCGGCCACGGTCTTGGCTGCGTCGGGCACGCCAGCGCAGTTGATGCAAATGTGAATGGCGCCAAAACGGGCCAGGGTTGCGTCGATGCCCGCCTGCACCTGTGACTCACTGGTGACATCTACCTGCTCGAACATGGCGGCAGAACCCAGTTCGGTGGCTGCCTGTACACCACGCTCGCTGTCGCGGTCGAACAATGACACCCGTGCGCCGCCTGCGGCGAGCGCATCAGCCACCGCGCGCCCCAAGCCTGAAGCACCACCTGTGATGATGGCCACCTTGTCATGCAGAATCATTTTTGTCCTTCAGCGACCGAGGATGGTGATGGCGGCCACGGCTTCTTCAATTCCGAACAGGCCCCCACCGTTTTCTGCGATGGCAAGGCGGGCCCCTTGCACCTGGCGAGCCCCCGCTTCGCCGCGCAACTGCACGACCAGTTCATGCAGCTGACCCAGCCCGGTGGCGCCGATCGGGTGCCCTTTGGACTCCAGTCCACCCGAGGTGTTGATCGGGATGCGTCCACCAATCGTGGTGCCGCCGCTCTCGGCGAGCGGCCCGCCTTCGCCGAACGCACAGAAGCCAAGGTTCTCACTCTGTACGATTTCGCCAATGGCCGTGGCATCGTGGACTTCGGCCAGCGAAATGTCTTGCGGGCCGACGCCAGCGAGTTCGTAGGCTTGTTTGGATGCCTTGACGGTGATGTGTTGATCCAGGTTTTCAGGGAGGCGGTTGCTGCCGGTGGCAATGATTGATGCCAGCACCTTGATGGCGCGCCCGCGGTTGGCCAGACGCGCCAATGCTGCTTCGGAACACACGACGACCGCAGCAGCCCCGTCGCTGATGGGTGCGCACATCGGAAGCGTCAATGGGTAGGTGATCGGCGGCGCGGCCAGCACCTCTTCAATGGTGTAGGCGTTGCGGTATTGCGCCAGCGGGTTGTGCACCGAATGGCCGTGGTTCTTGGCGGACACGGCGGCAATTTGTCGCTGCGTGGTGCCGAACTCGCGCATGTGAAAGCGAGCAAAGGCGGCGTAGATGTCCATGAACAGGCTGTAGGGCGCCTTGGACATGGACCCTTCCGGTGGCTCAATACCGTGCCCCATTTGCAGCAGCCTGCGTTTGTTATCCTCGACCGTGGCCACGTCCCAGGCACCATCGAAAACGCTGAACATTTTGGCTTTGTCGGCGCAAAACATTTTCTCGGCACCAATGGCCAGCGCTATCTCTCCTGCCCCCGAGCGCACATACTGCACCGCCAGGTTGAAAGCCGAACTGGCACTGGCGCAGGCGTTCTCGATGTTGAAAATCGGGATGGACTCGAAGCCCATCGAACGCAACGCAATCTGGCCGCGGATCATGGTCTGGCCTTCGAGTGCGCCCTGTGTTGCGTTGGAAAAGTAGGCCGACTGGATGTCGCTGACGGACAGTCCGGCATCGGCCAGCGCGGCGTTCACGGCAGCGGCGGTCAGTTGCTTGATATCGCGGTCAAGAAACTTGCCGGTCGGCGTCATGCCGACGCCGACTATGTAAACGGCGGCTTGCGGGTTGGTCATGGTAATGCGTCCATTCAGAAGAAGCGGTGTGAAATCAGTAGCCCTTGAAATCGGGCGTGCGCTTGCCGACGAAAGCCGCGAGGCCCTCTTGTATGTCGTGCGAATGGCGGTGCGCGTCGAGCACCAGTCGCTCCAGCCGCAGTGCCGAAGCCTGTGGCTGTTCCAGCCCGTCGGCCACGACCTGTTTCATGCGGCGCAGCACCAACGGGCTCTTGCTGGCGATGCGCAAGGCGATTTTTTCGACCTCGGACACCAGCTCGGCATCCGGCACCACGCGATTCACCAGGCCCAACGGAACCAGTTCGCGTGCGGGCATGGTGTCGCCGGTGAACAGCAGGTATTTGGCGGCGGTGGCGCCGATGCGCCGTGGCAGGATCGCCGCGCCGCCCGCGCCCGGAAACACGCCGAAGTTGGCATGCGCATCGCCGATGCGGGCACTTTCGGCGGCGATGATGAGGTCGCAGGCCATGGCCAGCTCCAGTCCGCCGGCCATCGTCAGGCCATTCAGCGCGGCGATGGTGGGTTTGGGGCACACGCGCAGCCGATCCATCATGCCGCCGACGAGATCGAGAAACTCACCCATCGGGTCGCTCGGGCCGGGGTCGCCAGCGCTGCTCTCGAACACGCCTTTGAGATCGGCGCCGGCGCAGAAGGCTCGGCCTGCACCGGTCAGCACGATGACGCGGATGGCCGGGTCACGCTCGCAACGTTCGGTCACATCGCGCAATTCGGCGCACATTGTCTCCGACAGGGCATTCATCGCATCGGGCCGGTTCAGCGTGATCCACGCCACGGCACCACGTTGTTCAAAGCGGATGGTCAACGGGGGTTGCATCTTCAAGGCATCCTTGCTTATGTGGGGGTCAGCTGCGCTTGCCATGCGGGTTTGGGAATCAACCGCGCAGGAGTTCTTCGGCAATGATCATCTTGCGCACCTCGGATGTGCCTGCACCGATCTCGAGGATCTTGATGCAACGGAACAGGCGGTTGATCTCGGACTCCCAGATGTAGCCGCTACCGCCATGCACTTGCACGGCCTTGTTGAGCACCCGGTTGCAGGCTTCGCCGGCGTAGAGGATGGACGCTGCGGTGAGCTTGTGCGCATCGCCGCGGCCACCGCCGCCCACTTCCAGATCATTGACCTCGGCCAGGGTGCGCCAGACCAGGGTTTTCATGGCTTCGATCTCGGTGTACATCTCGGCCAGCATGGCCTGCACCATCTGGAAGCTGCCGATGGGTTTGCCGAACTGCACGCGCGTCCTGGCGTACTCGACGCTCAATTCGAGCGCACGTTCGCAGATGCCCACGCACAAGCCAGCCACCAGCGCGCGCTCCAGATCGAGCCCGCTCATGACGATTTTGACGCCTTCGTTTTCCTTGCCCACCAGGTTGGCTGCCGGCACGCGGCAGTTGTCGAACACCAGCTCGCCGGTCTGGCTGCCGCGAAAACCCATCTTGATGAGCTTTTGAGCCACCTTGAAGCCGGGAAAATTCTTCTCGACGATGAAGGCCGAAATGCCCTTGGCACCCAACTCCGGCGCGGTCTTGGCGTAAACCAGCAGCACGTCGGCCACCGGGCCGTTGGTGATGTAGATCTTGGTGCCGTTGAGGATGTAGAGGTCGCCCTCGCGGCGCGCGCTGGTGCGCATCGCGCCCAGCGCATCCGAGCCGGCGCCGGGTTCGGTCAGGCCGAGCGCGCCGATTTTTGTGCCGTTGCACAGATCGGGCAGGTATTGGCGGCGCTGCGCCTCGTTGGCGTTGCGGTAGATGTTGTTGACGCACAGGTTGTCGTGCGCCGCCCAGGACAAGGCGATGGCGGGGTTCCAGCGCGCAAAGGCCTGGCAGATCAGGCCCGAGCTGAACAGGTCCATGCCCGCGCCACCATGCTCGGCAGGCACGGTGGCCCCCATGAAGCCAGCCGCTCCAATTCTCTGAAAGACATCAGACGGCCACCACTCCTCGTCGTCCATGCGGCGCGCGAGTGGCACGAATTCCTTGCGCGCGAACTTGTCGGCGGCTTCGAGCACGGCACGGTCGTCGGCGGAGAGGGCAAAACTGCGAGGCGTGGACATAAAGGATGCCTATCAATGCGTGGGCTGCGGGCAAGGTGTCACGGCGCGCGCCCAAGCTGCGGGGACGAGGTCTCTTTGGGTTTGCGCGAATTTAATGAGGGATTGCCAAACTGTCAAGCGTTAGGTAGGATTCGTTGCAGGCGCTCACCTGAAGTGCCAGAGATCTGGAGACTTCGGCCATGGGAGGCGGAATCGGTGCGGATTCATTGGCGGGGGCCGACCTGTTGCTCAAGCAGGTGGTCACCCGTGCCGCATTCACCCGTGACACCTATCGGATCACGCCGCTCGCGGCGCGACCCTTCATCAGTGACAAACGACGCTTCGACCTAAGGAAACAGCCTTGACCCACGAACTCGGGATGAACCTGCTGCGCCGCCAGAACGTGGGCGACAACTTGTGCCTCGCGGTGAAGGCAACCGGAGAAAAACATACGGTCATCTTCGAGTTCTGTCGTGGCCGCCTGCCCGGCTTCGAGGCGCCGAAGCGGATTCACTTCCGAAGCTCGCTGCCAATCAGTGCGGCCAACAAGATCCTCAAGAAGGACCTCAAAACCGAGTATGCCAACGCGGACAAGGGCGGCTGAGGCCGTCGGCCTCCCGGTGTCCGAGTCCAAAACGTTTCGATCGAAACATTTCAACCCAAGGAGTCAGTGCGATGAACCAGAAAGTTATTGTTGCCGGTGTGGGCATGATCCCGTTCACCAAACCGGGCGCCAGCGAGCCCTATCACGTGATGGGAGAAAAGGCGGTGCGCCAGGCCATGGCCGATGCGCGCGTCGAATACCCCATGATCCAGCAAGCCTATGTGGGCTATGTGTATGGCGATTCCACCTGCGGCCAGCGGGCGCTCTACCCGGTGGGCATGAGTGGCATCCCCATCGTCAACGTCAACAACAATTGCTCCACCGGCTCGTCGGCGCTGTTCCTGGCGCGCCAGGCGGTCGAAAGCGGTGCCGCCGAGTGCGTGCTGGCCCTGGGCTTCGAGCAGATGGCCGCCGGAGCCATCAAGGCCCAGTTCGAGGACCGGCCGACACCGTTCGAGGAGTTTGACCGGGCCACCGCCGAGCTTGTGGGTCATCCGGAAATCCCGCTGGCCATTCGCTACTTCGGCGGTGCCGGCAAGGCGCACATGGACAAGTACGGCACCCAACTGGCGACCTTTGCCAGCATTCGCGCCAAGGCCAGCCGCCATGCCGCCAACAACCCGCTGGCGCTGTTTCGCAAGGAGGTCTCGGTCGATGACGTGATGAACGCACCGATGCTGTGGGAGGGCGTGATGACCCGCCTGATGGCTTGCCCGCCGACCTGCGGCGCCGCTGCTGCGGTGATTTGCTCCGAAGCCTTCGCCAAAAAGCATGGGCTCGACACCCGCGTGTCGATTACCGCCCAGGCAATGACGACCGATTTCCCCAGCACCTTCGAGTCGCACGACATGATGCGCGTGGTCGGCTTCGACATGGCGCGCGATGCGGCGCAAAAGGTCTACAAGCAGGCCGGCATCGGGCCGCAGGACGTGAACGTGGTTGAGCTGCACGACTGCTTCGCGCAGAACGAACTGATCACCTACGAGGCGTTGGGCCTGTGCCCGGAGGGCGGCGCGGAGAAGTTCGTGCTCGATGGCGACAACACCTATGGCGGCAAGGTGGTGACCAACCCGTCGGGCGGCCTGTTGTCGAAAGGTCATCCGCTGGGCGCGACCGGCCTGGCGCAATGTTTCGAGCTGACCCATCAACTGCGCGGCACGGCGGAGCAACGCCAGGTCAAGGGTGCGCGTGTGGCCTTGCAGCACAACCTCGGGCTGGGCGGCGCTTGCGTCGTCACGCTTTACCAAGCCGGCTGAGCGCAGGCGCAGCAAACCAGAAGCTGGAGTCCCATGATTGACAAGCAATTCATCGGTTACGAGGTGCCGCCCACGCTGTGGGATGTGGAGAAGGGGCGCATCCGCTTTTTCGCCGAGGTGATCGGTGCCACCGACCCGATCTACTTCGACGCGAGCGCCGCCCAGGCCGCTGGCTACCGCAACGTCGTGGCACCACCGACCTTCATCTTTGGCGCCGAGAGCGATTCGGGGGTGTTGATGACGTTGCTCGACACGCTCAAGATCGACTTGCGCAAGGTCTTGCACGGCGAGCAACGCATTGACTACCACGCCCCGGTGTGCGCTGGCGACACGCTGCGCTTCCAGACCCGCGTCACCGACATCTACGACAAGAAGGGCGGCGCGCTCGAGTTTGTCGTCAACGACACGAAAGTCACCAATCAGCTCGGCGAGCATGTCTCTGACCTGCATTCGGTGGTCGTCGTGCGCCACGCCTGAAGGACTATTCATGAACACTCAAGTAAAAATCCTGGATGTTGGTGACGACATGCCTGTACTGGAATTGCCACCGATCAGCCGCACCACACTGGCACTGTTCGCCGGTGCGTCGGGTGACCACAACCCGATCCACATCGACATCGACTTCGCCCGCAGCGCGGGTATGAAGGATGTGTTCGCGCAGGGTATGTTGTCGATGGCCTACCTCGGGCGTGCGCTCACCGAATGGGTGCCGCAGCGCCAGCTCCTCAGCTATGGCGTTCGCTTCGCGGCCATGACCCACCTCGGCGACCGCATACGCTGCACGGGCAAGGTGCTTGAAAAGATTGAGCATGCAGGTCGGCCCTGCGTGCGCGTTCAAATCAGCGCGACGAAGGCGACAGGCGAAATCACGCTGGCCGGCGAGGCACTGGTTGCCTTGAACTGAGGCCTCCGTTTGGCGGCCCGACTTTTTATTTATTTCCTTTTAATCACAAGCAAGGACACACCATGAAAACACTTGAAGGCAAAGTTGCCATCGTCTCCGGATCGGGTCGCGGCATCGGCCGCGCCATCGCCATGAAACTCGCCAGCGAAGGCGCCAAGGTGGTCGTCAATGACCTGGACGCCGGCCCGGCCGAGCAGACCGTGGCCGACATCAAGGCCGCTGGCGGCATGGCGCTGGCTTGTGCCGGCAGCGTCACTGCCGACGGCTTCGCTGAAAAGTTCGTCAAGACCGCAATCGACGGCTTCGGCGGCCTGGACATCATCATCAACAACGCCGGCTACACCTGGGACAACGTGGTTCAGAAGATGACGGACGAGCAATGGAACGCGATCATCGACGTGCATCTGACCGCGCCGTTCAAGATTTTGCGCGCTGCTTCGGAGTTCATCCGCGTCGCCTCGCGCAAGGAAGCCGAAGCGGGGCAGGAGGTGTTTCGCAAGGTGGTCAACATTTCGTCCATCGCCGGCACCGGTGGCAACGCCGGTCAGGCCAACTACTCGGCGGGCAAGGCCGGCATCATTGGTCTGACCAAGGCGCTGTCCAAGGAGTGGGGTCGCTACAAGGTGAACGTCAACGCCGTTGCTTTTGGCATGATCAAGACGCGGCTGACCGAGGCACCAGCCAGTGGCGATGCCTCCATCGACGTCGAGGGTCGCAAGATCAAGGTCGGCGTCAACCCCGAGCTGCTGGAAATGATGGAGCGCACCATTCCGTTGGGTCGCGGCGGCACGCCCGAGGAGGCAGCCGGGTCGGTCTACCTGCTGTGCATTCCCGAGTCGAACTACGTCAGCGGACAGACGCTGATCTGCGGCGGCGGCATCTCGATCTAAAGCGCAAGCCGAACGCAGAAAGGCCCACGATGGACATCGATTTCAGCCCGGAAGACATGGCGTTCCAGCAAGAGGTTCGCACCTGGTTCAAAGCCCACACACCGTCCGATCTCAAGCGCAAGGCCGTCACCGGAGAGATGCTGCAGAAGAACGACATCGTTCAATGGCAGCGCCGACTCGATAGCCAGGGCTGGCTGGTCACCGGCTGGCCCAAGGAGCATGGAGGGCCGGGCTGGACGCCGACGCAGCGCTACATTTTCGACCTGGAGCGCGCGGCGGCCAGCGCGCCGGTGGGGCTGTCGATGGGCGTCATCATGCTCGGACCGGTGCTGATTGCCTTCGGCACGCCAGAGCAAAAGGCGCAGTACCTGCCGCGCATCCGCCGCTGCGAGGACTGGTGGTGCCAGGGCTATTCCGAGCCCGGCGCCGGCTCCGACCTGGCCAGCCTGAAGACCACGGCCGTGGCCGATGGCGATGATTACGTCATCAACGGCTCCAAGATCTGGACCACCTACGCGCACTGGGCCACGCACATGTTCTGCCTGGTGCGCACCGCCAACAGCGGCAAAAAGCAAGAGGGCATTTCCTTCCTGTTGATCGAGATGGACCGCCCCGGCATCGATGTCAAACCTATTGTATCGATCGACGGCGAACACCACCTGAACCAGGTTTTTCTGACCGATGTGCGCGTGCCCAAGAGTAATCTGGTGGGTCGCGAAGGTCAGGGCTGGGACATTGCCAAGTACCTGCTCACACACGAGCGCACCAGCATTGCCGGCGTGGCCGACTGCAAGGCGCACCTGTCCAACCTGCGCGTGGCCGCCGCCGAGCGCCGCTCGGGTGGCCAACCGCTGATGGAGGACGCGGCGATGCGGCTCAAGCTGGCGCGCGCCGAGATCGAACTGATGGCGCTCGAATACACCAACTTCCGCGTGCTGGCCGCCACCGCCTCGGGCAAGGCGCCGGGGCCGGAATCCTCGCTGCTCAAGACCATGGGCACGGCGGTGCAACAGACCTTGGCCGAGTTGGGCGTCGAGATCGCCGCCGAGCAAGCCTGGCCCTGGCATGACGGCGGCGAGTTTGGCAGCGGACGCCATGCCCATGCAATGCCGCACTACTGTTTCTCGCGCGCTGCCACGATTTACGGCGGCAGCGACGAGGTGCAAAAGAATGTATTGGCCAAGATGCTGCTGGCCGGCGGCACGCGCTAAGGATCGTCATGAACTTTGATCTCTCCGAAGAACAAAAGATGCTGCGCGACGCGGCACAGAAATTTCTGCGCACCGAATACCGTTTCGATGCCCGCAACCAGATCGTTGCGTCAGCGTCCGGCATGAGCCGGGAGCACTGGCAGCGATTCGGCGAATTCGGCTGGCTTGGGCTCGGGCTGCCCGAGGCGCATGGCGGCTTTGGCGGCGTGGTCGAGTTGATCCAGATCGCCGAGGCGATGGGGGCTGCGCTGGTGGTCGAGCCCTACCTGGCCAGCACGGTGCTGGGCGCGCAGGCGCTGACGCGCGCGGGCAGTGCTGCGCAGCAGGCGGCCTGGCTGCCCGGGCTCGCGTCCGGCCAGCGGATACTCGCATTGGCGCACGGCGAGGCCGATGCCCGTCATGAACTCAGCTATGTGATCACGCGTGCCACGGCCAAGGACGGTGGCTGGCTGCTGTCGGGTCGCAAGAGCGGCGTGCTGGGCGCCCCTTGGGCCGATGGCTTCGTGGTCGTCGCCAGAACCTCGGGCGCAGCGGACGAGCGCCAGGGCATCAGCCTGTTTCTAGTGAGTGCCAAAACGCCGGGCGTGCAGGTGGCGGGCTACCGGTCCTACGACGGCAGTCGCGCCGGTGATCTGATACTGGAACAGGTCGTGCTCGGGGCCGACGCACTGCTGGGCACGGAAGGCGAGGGCCTGGGGCTGCTTGAGCACCTGGTTGATCTTGGCATTGTTGCCGCCTGCGCCGACGCCCTGGGTGCCATGGGCGCGCTGTTGCGCAAAACTGGCGAATACGTCAGCACGCGCAAACAATTTGACGTGCCGATTGCCAGCTTCCAGGTCATCCAGCACCGGCTGGTCGATATGTTCGCCGCGGTCGAGGCCAGCCGCTCCCTGGTGCTGATGGCGGCCCTGCATGCCGATCATGCTGATGCGGCCACCCGCTCGCGTGCCGTGTCGGCGGCCAAGTCGGCCATCGGCGAACGCGCACGGTATGTGGCGCAGCAAGCGGTGCAGCTGCACGGCGGCGTGGGCATGACCGATGAGCTGGACATCGGCCATTACTTTCGCCGCCTCACGCTCTTTTGCAACCTGTTGGGCAGCACCGACCACCACCTGCAGCGCTTTGCGACGCTGCGTGCGGTGGCCTGATTGCCTGATGACCGACCCATACCGAGTCACTGGAAGGGCTGCCTAAATGAGCTTGATGACATCCACCGCCACGCCGAACTCGCCCGAATTTCAGCGCAACCGCGAAGCCTATGAGCTGCGCATTGACGACTTGCATGAACGCCGCGCACGTGCCCTGATCGGCGGCCCCGAAAAGGCGCGCCTG
>NZ_JBFJMY010000002.1:0-31955 GCF_041633695.1 Hydrogenophaga sp. | reverse complement strand
GCCCAGCTTGGAGGCGATGGCGGCCAGCTCGGCCGAGGCCAGGAACACGTTGGTGTTCTTGCCCAGGCGGTTCGGGAAGTTGCGCGTGGAGGTGGACACCACGGTCGCGCCCTCGCGCACCTGCGCCTGGTT
Source organism: Hydrogenophaga sp. (assembly GCF_041633695.1). Taxonomy (GTDB): domain Bacteria; phylum Pseudomonadota; class Gammaproteobacteria; order Burkholderiales; family Burkholderiaceae_C; genus Hydrogenophaga. The sequence continues at coordinate 31,823 of NZ_JBFJMY010000002.1, read as the reverse complement.
GCCCATGCACAGCGAGCAGCCGGGCATCTCGGTGCGGGCGCCGGCGGTGCCGAAGGCCGCGTAGTGGCCTTCCTTGATCAGCTCGCTCTCGTCCATCTTGGTCGGCGGTGCCACCCAGAGCTTGACCGGGATGTCGCGCTGGCCGCCGAGCAGCTTGGCGGCTGCGCGGAAGTGGCCGATGTTGGTCATGCACGAACCGATAAAGGCCTCGTCGATCTTGGTGCCGGCCACTTCAGACAGGGTTTTGGCATCGTCCGGATCGTTGGGGCAGCAGAGGATGGGTTCCTTGATGTCGGCCAGATCGATTTCGATGACGTGCGCGTATTCGGCGTCTTTGTCGGCTTCCAGCAGGTTGGGGTTGGCCAGCCAGGCTTCCACCTTTTCGATGCGGCGCTGCAGGGTGCGCGCATCGGCGTAACCGTTGGCGATCATGTTCTTCATCAGCACGATGTTGCTGGTGAGGTATTCCTTGATCGGCTCGGGGTTGAGCTTGATGGTGCAACCGGCGGCGGAGCGCTCGGCGGACGCGTCGGAGAGTTCAAACGCCTGCTCGACCTTGAGGTCTGGCAAGCCTTCGATTTCCAGAATGCGGCCGGAGAACTCGTTGATCTTGCCGGCCTTGGCCACGGTCAGCAAACCTTGTTTGATGCCGTACAAAGGAATCGCGTGCACCAGATCGCGCAGGGTCACGCCGGGCTGCATCTGGCCTTTGAAGCGCACCAGCACCGACTCGGGCATGTCCAGCGGCATCACGCCGGTGGCCGCGCCAAAAGCCACCAGGCCGGAGCCAGCCGGGAAGCTGATGCCAATGGGGAAACGCGTGTGGCTGTCGCCACCGGTGCCGACCGTATCGGGCAACAGCAGGCGGTTGAGCCAGGAGTGGATGACGCCGTCGCCGGGGCGCAAGGCCACGCCGCCGCGGCTGCTGATGAAGGCCGGCAGTTCGCGGTGGGTTTTCACGTCCACGGTCTTGGGGTAGGCGGCGGTGTGGCAGAAGGACTGCATCACCAGATCGGCCGAGAAGCCCAGGCAGGCCAGGTCTTTCAGCTCGTCGCGGGTCATGGGGCCGGTGGTGTCTTGCGAACCCACGGTGGTCATCTTGGGTTCGCAATAGGTACCGGGGCGCACGCCCTGGCCTTCTGGCAAACCGACCGCGCGGCCGACCATTTTTTGCGCCAGCGTGAAACCGGCCTTGGTTTCCTTGGGCGGTGTGGGCAGGCGGAACAGGGTGGAGACCGGCAGGCCCAGGAACTCACGCGCCTTGGCGGTGAGCGCGCGGCCAATGATGAGGTTGATGCGGCCACCGGCGCGCACTTCGTCGAACAGCACATCGCTCTTCAACTGGAACTCGACCACGGTCTTGCCGTCTTTGACGATCTTGCCGTCGTAGGGCATGACGTCGACCACGTCGCCCATTTCCAGCTTCGACACGTCCACTTCAATCGGCAGCGAGCCGGAGTCTTCTTGCGTGTTGAAGAAGATGGGAGCGATCTTGCCACCCAGCGTGACGCCGCCGAAGCGCTTGTTGGGCACAAACGGGATGTCCTGGCCGGTGGCCCAGACCACGCTGTTGGTGGCCGACTTGCGGCTGGAGCCGGTGCCGACCACATCGCCCACGTAGGCGACCAGGTTGCCTTTTTTCTTCAGGTCTTCGATGAACTGCATGGGCCCGCGCTTGCCGTCTTCTTCGGGCTTGAAGGCCGCGTCCGGGCGCGTGTTCTTCAGCATGGCCAGGTAGTGCATGGGGATGTCGGGACGCGTGGTGGCGTCGGGCGCGGGCGACAGGTCGTCGGTATTGGTTTCGCCGGGCACCTTGAACACGGTGACGGTGATCTTCTTCTCGACCTCGGGGCGCGTGGTGAACCACTCGCCGTCGGCCCAGCTTTGCATCACTTCTTTGGCCTTGGCGTTGCCGGCCTTGGCTTTTTCGGCCACGTCGTTGAAGAAGTCGAACATCAGCAGCGTCTTCTTCAGGCCTTCGGCGGCCACAGGGGCGACTTCGGCGTCGTCCAGCAACTCGATCAGCGGGTGCACGTTGAAGCCGCCCACCATGGTGCCCAGCAGTTCGGTGGCCTTGGCCTTGGAGATCAGCGCCACTTTTTCGTCACCGTGGGCCACGGCAGCCAGGAAGCTGGCCTTGACCTTGGCGGCGTCGTCCACGCCGGGTGGCACGCGGTGGGTGAGCAAGTCCAGCAAGAAAGCGTCTTCGCCAGCGGGCGGGTTCTTGATCAGTTCGATCAGGTCGGCCACCTGCTTGGCATCCAGCGCGAGTGGCGGAATGCCCAGGGCGGCGCGTTCGGCCACGTGGGCGCGGTAGTCGGTCAGAAAAGTGGAAGACATGGTTTTCTCCAGGAATGAAACGGAAAAGTGGTGGGGTCTGATGGGTTCTGGTACGGGGTCAAGCAAGCTCAGTGCCGCGCCTCTGCGGCACCGGCCTCTGCCGACGGCTCGGTCTGGAACAAGGCCAGCACCGTTTTGGGCAGAACCAGCCCAGTTTGGTGCGCCCGCTCCAGCACCTGCCAGAAGTAACGGTAGCTCGCCCGGTCGTGCAAACGTCCGGCGTGCTGCAACGGTGCCCAGTCGGCGGCGGCGGCGCGTTCGATGATGGCAATGGCCGTGTCCACCTCGGAGCGGGCCGGGGCGAACGCAGCCACGATGGTGCGGATCTGGTCTGGGTGGATGCTCCACATGCGCGTGTAGCCCAGCTGGGTGGCGGCTTGCAGCGCGGCGCCTTTCAAGGCTTCGAGATCCTTGAACTCGGTCACCACACAATGCGAAGGCACCTTGCCGTGGGCATGGCAGGCCGAAGCGATCTCGATCTTGGCGCGCAGGATCAGCGGGTGCGTGAACTGCCCCGAGACCCCCATGCCCTCGCTGGGAATGGCGCCGCCATGGGCAGATACGAAGTCCATCAAGCCAAAGCTGAGGGACTGCACGCGCGCATGGGCCGCGATGTCAAAAGCACAGTGCACAGCAGCGCGGGATTCGATGAGCACATGCAGCGGCAGCGCGCTGGCACCAGCGGCATCGAGGGCGGCCACGGCGCGGTCCACATCGGCCACCGACTCGACCTTGGGCACCATCAAATGGCACAGGCGTTGCCCGGCCAGCCCCGCGATCTTGGCCACATCGGCGTCAAACGAGGCGTGGTCCACCGGGTGTACCCGGACCGCCACGCGCGCTTGCGGCGCAGCGCCCAGCGCCAGCTCGGTGACCAGGGCCGCGTGCTCGGCTTCGCCGCCCACCGGGGCGCCGTCTTCGCAATCGAGGGTGACGTCAAAAACACAGGCGCCGAATTCTTCGGTCAGCTCGGCTTGCAATTGCAGGCTTTTGCGCATCCGCGCCTCGACACCGCTGTAATGGTCACAAACCGGCAACGCGAACGCGCCGGCCTGGGCGCCAAGCAGTATTTGAGCGGGATGCGGTTTCACTCAGTGCATCACAGCAAGTGTTTCACGCCGTCTTTTTCGCCTTCGAGTTCGGCCAGGGTCTTGTTGATGCACTCTTGCGAGAACGCATCGATCTCCAGGCCTTCAACGACCTTGTACTCGCCGTTGGCGCAAGTCACAGGGAAGCCGAACATGGTGTCTTTCGGAATGCCGTACCAGCCTTGCGAAGGAATGCCCATGGTCACCCACTCGCCGTTGGTGCCCAGTGCCCAGTCGCGCATGTGGTCGATGGCGGCGTTGGCAGCAGAAGCCGCCGAAGACAGGCCACGCGCTTCGATGATGGCGGCACCGCGCTTGCCCACGGTGGGCAGGAACACGTCCTTGTTCCAGACCTGGTCGTTGATCATGTCTTTCACCGAAGCGCCGTCGATGGTGGCGAAGCGGTAGTCGGCGTACATGGTGGGCGAGTGGTTGCCCCACACGGCCAGCTTCTTAATGGCGGACACGGGCTTGCCGGTCTTGGCGGCGATCTGGCTGGCGGCACGGTTGTGGTCCAGGCGCAGCATGGCGGTGAAGTTGTTGGGGTTCAGATCGGGCGCGCTCTTCATGGCAATGTAGGCGTTGGTGTTGGCGGGGTTGCCCACCACCAGCACCTTGACATTGCGCGAAGCCACGGCGTTCAGCGCCTTGCCCTGGGCGGTGAAGATCTGGCCGTTGATGGCCAGCAACTCGGCGCGTTCCATGCCGGCCTTGCGGGGCATGGAACCCACCAGCAAGGCGTAGTCGGTGTCTTTGAACGCCGTCATCGGGTCGCTGTGCGCTTCCATGCCCACCAGCAGAGGGAAAGCGCAGTCTTCCAGTTCCATCATCACGCCCTTGAGCGCTTTCTGGGGGCCTTCAACCGGCACTTCCAGCAATTGCAGGATCACGGGCTGGTCTTTGCCCAGCATTTCGCCCGAGGCGATGCGAAACAGCAGGGCGTATCCAATTTGACCAGCGGCGCCGGTGACGGCAACGCGAACAGGCTTTTTGCTCATGGTGAAAACTCCAGATTAGGACGGTGAAAAAGGAAACAAAGGCGGGAAATGGATGGCCTTGGGACACGGATTTTGATGCGGGTTAACCCGCATCCATGTGGTTTTGGCACGCCCACGAGTGTACTCTCGCAAACCCTGATACGTCAATTTGTCTTATGTCTTATATAAGATATGATTCAAGTCCATCGAACGGCTCCGCGCAGTCCTTTTTCCGCAGCTCTTCCTCGTCTCCCACCTCATGGCAACCCCTCCCCACCCTCATCCAGATGCGATGACGACCGGCCCCGGCTTGTCGGTGGAGACGGGTGCGCCCACCAGCGCAGACAGCGCGCCAACAGGTCAGACCGCCCCTGCTTTCAGCCCCTTGTACCAGCAGATCAAGACACTGCTGTTGCGCAGCCTGCAGTCCGGCGAGTGGAAGCCCGGTGACGCCATTCCCAGCGAATTCGATCTGGCGGCGCGCTTTCGCGTCAGCCAGGGCACGGTGCGCAAAGCCATCGACGAACTGGCCACCGACAACCTGCTGGTGCGCCGCCAAGGCAAGGGCACGTTTGTCGCCACCCACGCCGAACAACACATCCAGTACCGCTTTCTGCGCCTGCTGCCCGACGTCGGCACCCTGGCCGCGCAAGGTTCGGCGGAGCGGCGCATCATCGAATGCCGCCGCCTGCGCGCGTCGGCCGAAATCGCCCGGCAGCTCGAATTGCGCACCGGTGACCCGGTGCTGCAGGTGCGCCGCGTCCTGGCTTTCGCGGGTGTGCCCACCATTCTGGAAGACATCTGGCTGCCCGGCGTCGCCTTCAAGGGGCTGACCCTGGAGGCCCTGGCCGACGACAAAGGTCCCATGTACGCCCTGTTCGAAACCCAGTTCGGCGTGCGCATGGTGCGCGCGGTGGAAAAGGTGAAGGCCGTGGGCGCCGAAGCCGAGGATGCGGCTTTGCTCGACGTGCCATTGGGCCTGCCTTTGCTCAGCGTGGAGCGCCTGGCCTATACCTACAACAACGTGCCCATGGAACTGCGCCGCGGCCTCTACCGCACCGAAACCCGCCACTACCACAACGAACTGAGCTGAAGCCCGATGCCGCAAACACTGTCCAGCCGATCCGGCACCGGGCTCCTGGCCCGCGCCGCGCCTGCACATGCTGCATTGCAATAGAATTTGCAGGTCCGCGCCCTGAGTTACCGCCGCGTTACATCCCCTTTTCGCCCTCTCTGCATCCACCCCGGAAGAAAGCCCCACCATGACCGAGTTGAAAGCCAAGCGGCCCGAGTTCCGCAACATCAACGCCTTCACGGATCTCACCACCTACCGCCTGCCGCCAGCGGGTTGGGTGTCGATCCTGCACCGCGCCAGCGGTGGTCTGATGTTCATCCTCCTGCCCTTGATCGTCTGGATGTTCGACACTTCGGTGTCGTCCGAAATCTCGTTTGAACGCTTCACCGCCGCCTTCGCGGTCGGTCTCGGCTTTGTGCCCGGCTGGTTGTTCAAGCTCGTGGTGCTGGGCATCATCTGGGCCTACCTGCACCACCTGATCGCCGGCGTGCGCCACCTGTACATGGACGCGTGCCACGCCGTGAGCAAAGAATTCGGCAAGTCTTCGGCCATCGTCACCCTGGTGTTGAGCATCGGGCTGACCCTGGTGCTGGGCGCCAAGCTCTTCGGTCTTTATTGAGCCGACAGCCCTAAAAAGAGAACAAGAGGAAACCCCACCATGTCCGTCAATTTCGGTTCCAAACGCGTCGTCACGGGCGCCCACTACGGCTTGCGCGACTGGCTCGCCCAGCGCCTGACCGCCGCCATCATGGCGCTGTTCACCCTGGTGGTGCTCGCTCAGCTGGTGTTCAGCAGCGGCCCCATCGGCTACGAGTCCTGGGCCGGCATCTTCGCCGCCCAGTGGATGAAGGGTCTCACCTTCGCCGTCTTCATCGCCCTGGCCTACCACGTGTGGGTCGGCATGCGCGACATCTGGATGGACTACGTCAAACCCGCGGGCATCCGCGTGGTCCTGCACGTGTTCACCATCGTCTGGCTGGTGTCCTGCCTCGGCTGGGCCGTTCAAGTTCTCTGGAGGCTCTAAAGCCATGACCGCAACAAGCAATCTTCCCAAGCGCAAATTCGACGTCGTGATCGTGGGGGCCGGTGGCTCCGGCATGCGCGCCTCGCTGCAACTCGCCCGCGCCGGCCTGAAAGTGGCCGTGCTGTCCAAAGTGTTCCCCACCCGCTCGCACACCGTCGCCGCACAAGGTGGCGTGAGCGCCAGCCTGGGCAACATGAGCGAGGACAACTGGCACTACCACTTCTACGACACCATCAAGGGCTCCGACTGGCTGGGCGACCAGGACGCGATCGAGTTCATGTGCCGCGAAGCACCCAAGGTGGTTTACGAACTCGAACACTTCGGCATGCCTTTCGACCGCAACCCGGACGGCACGATTTACCAGCGCCCGTTCGGCGGCCACACCGCCAACTACGGCGAAAAGCCGGTGCAGCGCGCCTGCGCCGCTGCCGACCGCACCGGCCACGCCATGTTGCACACGCTGTACCAGCAGAACGTCGAAGCCAAAACCACGTTCTTCGTGGAGTGGATGGCGCTCGACCTGATCCGCGACGCCGATGGCGACGTGGTGGGCGTGACCGCGCTGGAAATGGAAACCGGCGAAACCTACATCCTGGAAGCCAAGCAAACCTTGCTGGCCACCGGTGGCGCCGGGCGCATTTTTGCGGCCAGCACCAACGCCTTCATCAACACCGGTGACGGCCTGGGCATGGCAGCGCGCGCGGGCATTCCGCTGCAAGACATGGAGTTCTGGCAATTCCACCCCACCGGCGTGGCCGGCGCGGGCGTGTTGCTGACCGAAGGCTGCCGTGGCGAAGGCGCGATCCTGCTCAACAACGAAGGCGAGCGTTTCATGGAACGCTACGCGCCCACGCTGAAAGATCTGGCTCCGCGCGACTTCGTGTCCCGCTGCATGGACCAGGAGATCAAGGAAGGCCGTGGCTGTGGTCCGAACAAGGACTACATCCTCATGAAGCTGGACCATCTCGGCGCTGAGACCATCCACAAGCGCCTGCCATCGGTGTACGAGATCGGCGTGAACTTCGCCAACGTCGACATCACCCGCGAGCCCATCCCCGTGGTGCCCACCATCCACTACCAGATGGGTGGCATTCCCACCAACATCAGCGGCCAGGTGGTCACGCCCGATGGCGCCGGCGCTCAAAAAGTGGTCAACGGCTTGTACGCCGTGGGCGAATGCGCCTGCGTCAGCGTGCACGGTGCCAACCGCCTGGGCACCAACTCCTTGCTCGACTTGTTGGTGTTTGGCCGTGCCGCCGGCAACCACATCGTCGAAACCAACGACAAGTCCGTGTCGCACAAGCCCTTGCCCGCCGACGCTGCGGACAAAACCCTGGCCCGCCTGGCCCGCTTGGACAACTCCACCAGCGGCGAGTATTCGCAAGATGTGGCCAACGACCTGCGCGCGGCCATGCAGCAACACGCCGGCGTGTTCCGCACGCAGGCCATCCTCGACGAGGGTGTGACCAAGATCAATGCCATGCGCGAACGTGTGGGTGCGATCCATCTGGGCGACAAATCCAAGGTCTTCAACACCGCACGCATCGAAGCGCTGGAAGTGGAGAACCTGATGGAAGTGGCTCAAGCAACCATGACCTCGGCCGCCGCCCGCAAAGAATGCCGTGGCGCGCACACCGTGAACGACTACGAGCGCCCGGCCGACGACGCCGAGTTCCCGTTGGGCCGCAACGACAAGGAGTGGATGAAGCACACCCTGTGGGACAGCGCCACCAACAGCCTGTCGTACAAACCCGTCAACTTGAAGCCGCTGACCGTGGCGTCGGTGCCGCCCAAGGTTCGTACCTTCTAAGCACCTGCCCACACCCGCCTCACGAAGCCCGGAGAAAAACACCATGGCCCTACGCACATTCAAGATCTACCGCTACGACCCGGAAAAAGACGCCAAGCCGTACATGCAAACCATCGAGGTCGAACTCGACGGCCACGAGCGCATGCTGCTGGACGCGCTGGGCAAGCTCAAGAAGGTCGACCCGACGATCTCGTTCCGCCGCTCCTGCCGCGAAGGCGTGTGCGGCTCGGACGCCATGAACATCAACGGCAAGAACGGTCTGGCCTGCCTGACCAATATGAACACCTTGCCCGGCGTGATCGTATTGAAGCCCCTGCCCGGCCTGCCCGTGGTGCGCGACCTGATCGTGGACATGACGCTGTTCTTCAAGCAATACAACAGCATCAAGCCCTACCTGATCACCGACGCCCCTCCCCCTGAGCGCGAGCGTCTGCAAAGCCCCGAGGAGCGCGATGAGCTCAACGGCTTGTACGAGTGCATTCTGTGCGCCAGCTGCTCCACCAGCTGCCCGAGTTTCTGGTGGAACCCCGACAAGTTCGTCGGCCCGGCCGGTCTGCTGCAGGCCTACCGCTTCATCGCCGACAGCCGCGACGACGGCACGGCCGAGCGCCTGGACAACCTCGAAGACCCCTACCGCCTGTTCCGCTGCCACACCATCATGAACTGTGTCGATGTCTGCCCCAAGGGTCTCAACCCGACCAAGGCCATCGGCAAGATCAAAGAAATGATGGTGATGCGCGCCGTCTGAAGCGCATCCCCTCTGGCCCATGAACACCACCGTGAACCCCGAAGCCCTGCTCGACGAGCGGGGCCTGAGCCGGCTCAAATGGCGTTGCCGCCGTGGGCTGCTGGAAAACGACTTGTTCATCGAGCGTTTTTTTGTCAGGCACGAATCTGGCTTGACTGTCGGTCAAGCCGAAACCCTGGGGGATTTGATGGATCTGTCCGACAACGATCTGCTGGATTTGTTGCTGGGCCGAAAGCTGCCCCAAGGCGAGCTGAACCGTGACAGTGTCACGCAATTGCTGGGTCTGCTACGCGCTGCCCGACCACCCGTTTAAGAACCGCGTCAAAAAGGAAATGTCATGAACCTCGCAGACAACAAAGCCACTCTGTCTTTCTCCAACGGAAGTCCTAGCGTAGAACTGCCGGTCTACAAAGGCAGCGTCGGCCCCGATGTGGTCGACATCCGCAAGCTGTACGCGCAGACCGGCATGTTCACCTACGACCCCGGTTTCCTGTCGACCGCTGCCTGCCAATCGTCGATCACCTACATCGACGGCGACAAGGGCGAACTGCTGTACCGCGGCTACCCGATCGAGCAGCTGGCCACGCATTGCGACTACCTGGACACCTGCCACCTGTTGCTCAAGGGCGAACTGCCCAACGACAAAGAGCGCACCGATTTCCACAAGCTCGTGACCAACCACACCATGGTCAACGAGCAGATGCAATTTTTCCTGCGCGGTTTCCGCCGCGACGCGCACCCGATGGCGATTCTGACCGGCCTGGTCGGCGGTCTGTCGGCCTTCTACCACGACAGCACCGACATCAACAATCCGGAGCACCGCGAGATCGCGGCCATCCGCCTGATTGCCAAGATGCCCACGCTGGTGGCGCTGGCGTACAAGTACAAGATGGGCCAGCCCTACATGTACCCGCAGAACAACCTGAGCTACGCCGGCAACTTCATGCGCATGATGTTCGGCACGCCGTGTGAGGACTACGTGGTCAACCCGGTGATCGAACGCGCGCTGGACCGCATCTTCATCCTGCACGCCGACCACGAGCAAAACGCGTCGACCTCGACCGTGCGCCTGTGCGCATCGTCGGGCACCAACCCCTTTGCCGCCATCTCCGCTGGCGTGGCCTGCCTCTGGGGCCCTGCCCACGGCGGCGCCAACGAAGCCTGCCTGAACATGCTGGAAGACATCCAGCGCCAGGGCGGTGTCGCCAAGGTCGGCGAGTTCATGGAGCAGGTGAAAGACAAGAACTCCGGCGTCAAGCTCATGGGCTTTGGACACCGCGTGTACAAAAACTACGATCCACGCGCCAAACTCATGCAGGAAACCTGCAACGAGGTGCTGGAAGCGCTGGGCCTGGAAAACGACCCATTGTTCAAACTGGCAAAAGAGCTGGAAAAAATCGCGCTGGAAGACGATTACTTCGTCTCCCGCAAGCTCTACCCCAACGTCGACTTCTACTCCGGCATCGTGCAGCGCGCCATCGGCATTCCCGTGAACCTGTTCACCGGCGTGTTCGCCTTGGCACGCACCGTGGGCTGGATCGCCCAGCTCAACGAAATGATCGGCGACCCCGAGTACAAGATCGGCCGTCCGCGCCAGCTGTTCACCGGCTCCGAGCGCCGCGACGTGAAGCCACGCTGATCGCCATGCGGTCCACCGGGCCGCAAACCTTCTGCAAAACCCGCCCAGCGCCCGCTCGGCGGGTTTTGTTTTGGCGGCTACGGTATTCGTGGAATACGAAGGACAGAATCACTCCAAGGGTAGAAAATGGACAACTCATCGCAGAATGCGACGACAGTGCCCCCAGTTGGTCCACCATGAACGCCCCCGAACGCAGTTTCACCCGCCGCATCGATCTCACCTCGCTGCAACTCTTTGTTGCGGTGTGCGAGCGCGGCAGCATTGGCAAAGCCGCCGAACAGGAATTCATGGCGACTTCGGCCGTCAGCAAACGGGTGTCCGACCTGGAATCCGCCGTGGGCAGCAGCCTGCTCTACCGCAACGCCCGGGGCGCCACGCCGACGCCAGCCGGCCAAAGCCTGTTGCACCATGCGCGCTCCGTGCTGTTCAGCCTGGACAAAATGCAGGGCGAACTGTCGGAATACGCCGACGGTGTGCGCGGCCACGTCCGGGTGCACGCCAACATTTCGGCCATCGTGCAGTTCTTGCCCGAAGACCTCGGCACCTTCATCCGCGCCCACGAGCAGATCAAGATCGATCTGGAAGAACACCTCTCCACCGAGGTGGTGCGCGCCGTGCACGAAGGCGCGGCCGACCTCGGCATCTGCCACACGGGCCACACGGGTACTTCTGGTCAACCGCTCGGCCTCCAGACCCACCCTTACCGGCAAGACCACCTCGCGCTCGTGGTGCCGCGCAACCACCCGCTGGCCGAGCGCCCAACGCTGGCCTTCGCCGAAAGTCTGGACTGGGACCATGTGGGCCTGCATGCGAACAGTTCCATTTACCTCGCCATGCACGCCGCCGCTGCAACCACGGGACGGGGCATCCGTTTGCGCATCCGTGTGACCGGGCTGGACGCCATGTGCCGCATGATCCACAACGGGTTGGGCGTGGGCCTCATGCCGCAGCGCGCTTTCGAGCTGATGCACGGCGTGGGCGATCTGGCCTGCGTGCCTCTGAGCGACACATGGGCCCGCCGCCAGATCGATCTCGTCGCCCGCGACTTTTCCTCCCTGCCCGTCACCGCCCGCCTGCTGGTTGCCCATCTGAGCGCGCAGGCGGGCCATCTGCCCGCTTAAAATCACCTCAACTCCAAGAAACAGAAACCCACCGCCATGCCACGCACCCTCTACGACAAGATCTGGGACGAACACATCGTCCACACCGAAGAAGACGGCACCTCGGTGCTCTACATCGACCGCCACCTGGTCCATGAAGTGACCAGCCCACAGGCCTACGAAGGGCTGCGCCAGGCCGGGCGCAAGATCTGGCGCATGAGCTCGGTGGTCGCCACCGCCGACCACAACACCCCCACCACCGGCTGGGAACTGGGCTACGACGGCATCACCGATCCGATCAGCAAAGAGCAGATCACCACGCTCAACGACAACATCGCCGAGTTCGGCGCGGCGGCCTTCTTTCCCTTCATGTCCAAGCGCCAGGGCATCGTGCACGTCATCGGCCCTGAAAACGGCGCCACCCTGCCCGGCATGACCGTGGTCTGCGGCGATTCGCACACCTCCACCCACGGCGCTTTTGGCGCACTCGCCCACGGCATTGGCACCAGCGAGGTTGAGCACGTGATGGCCACGCAAACCCTGCTGGCCAAAAAGGCCAAAAACATGCTGGTGAAAGTGGATGGCGCGCTCGCCAAGGGCGTGACGGCCAAAGACATTGTGCTGGCCATCATCGGCAAGATCGGCACCGCCGGCGGCACCGGTTACACCATCGAATTCGGTGGCCCGGCCATCCGTGCGCTGTCCATGGAAGGCCGCATGACGGTGTGCAACATGGCCATCGAAGCCGGTGCCCGCGCGGGCCTGGTGGCGGTGGACGACAAGACCATCGCCTATGTGAAAGGTCGTCCCCTCTCGCCCACGGGCGTGGAATGGGACCAGGCCGTGCGCTACTGGAACACGCTGCACTCCGACGCCGACGCCGCGTTTGACGCCGTGGTCGAACTCGACGCCAGCCAGATCCTGCCGCAAGTCACCTGGGGCACCTCGCCCGAGATGGTGCTCGGCATCGACGCCCGGGTGCCCGATCCCGATCGTGAAAAAGACGCCGGCAAGCGCGACGCCATCGAGCGCGCCTTGAGCTACATGGGCTTGGAGCCGGGCAAACGCCTGAACGACATTTATGTCGACAAGGTCTTCATCGGCTCCTGCACCAACAGCCGCATCGAAGACATGCGCGAAGCTGCGGCCCTGGTCAAGAAGCTGGGCCAGAAAGTGGCCAAGAACGTCAAGCTCGCCATGGTGGTGCCAGGCTCCGGCCTGGTGAAGGAACAAGCCGAGCGCGAAGGCCTGCACGAGATCTTCAAAGCCGCCGGCTTCGAATGGCGCGAACCCGGTTGCTCCATGTGCCTGGCCATGAACGCCGACCGCCTGGAGCCGGGCGAGCGCTGTGCCTCCACCTCCAACCGCAACTTTGAAGGCCGCCAAGGTGCGGGCGGCCGTACCCACCTGGTTTCCCCCGCCATGGCCGCCGCCGCCGCCGTCCATGGTCATTTCGTCGATGTCCGTCAATTCGCTTAACGCATAAAAGGAAAACGCCATGAAATCCATCGCCGCTCTGCTCGCCGTCTCTTTCATGCTGGCTCTGACCGCTTGCAACACCGTTCAAGGCGTTGGCCAGGACATCAAACAAGGCGGGCAAGTCTTGGAAGACGCCGCCAAGAAAAAATGAACAAGTTCACCGTACACAAGGGCTTGGTCGCGCCCATGGACCGCGCCAATGTCGACACCGACGCCATCATTCCCAAGCAGTTCCTGAAGTCGATCCGCAAGACCGGCTTTGGCCCCAACCTGTTTGACCAGTGGCGTTACCTCGACAAGGGTGAACCCGGCCAGGACCTGGCCAGCCGCAAGCCCAACCCGGACTTCGTGCTCAACCAGCCGCGTTACGCGGGCGCCAGCGTCTTGCTCGCCCGCAAAAATTTTGGTTGTGGATCGAGCCGAGAGCACGCGCCCTGGGCCATCGACCAATACGGTTTTCGCGCCATCATCGCGCCCAGCTACGCCGACATTTTCTTCAACAATTGTTTCAAGAACGGTCTGCTGCCCATCGTGCTGCCCGAGGCCACCGTGGACCAGCTGTTCGACGAAGTCCACGCCTTCCCCGGCTACGAGCTGACCGTCGACCTGGAACGCCAGGTGATCGTCAGGGCCCAGGGCGACGAGATCCCGTTTGAAGTGCAGGCGTTTCGCAAGTACTGCCTGTTGAACGGCCTGGACGACATCGGGTTGACGCTGCGGCACAAAGACAAGATCGCCCGCTTCGAAAGCGAACGCCTGGCCACCAAACCCTGGCTCGCTCACACGATGTGACACCCGCCGAACACACCCCCGTCTTTCGGTGGCTGTTGCGCCACTGGTTGATCAGCTATGTGCTGATGGCGGTGGCCTTTGTCGTGTTCGGCGCGGCCTCCTTGAACCTGGTGCACATGTTCTCGGCCAACATCGGTTTTCTCTGGATGTATGGCTGGGACGCGATCCAGGATGGCGCCTTGTGGCAACTGGCCGAACTGGTCTTCAGTACCGCCCTGGCGGTGTGTTTTTATCTGATCTTCAAAACTTGTGAGCATGTACTGGTCCAGCGCATCGCCCACAAACTCCCAAGGAATTCTTCGTGAAAATTGCAGTTCTGCCCGGCGATGGCATCGGCACCGAAATCGTGGCCGAAGCCGTCAAAGTCCTTGACGCACTCGGCATGCCCTTCGAAATGGAAAGCGCCCTGGTGGGCGGCGCCGCCTACGAGGAACACGGTCACCCGCTGCCCGAAACCACCCTGAAACTGGCGATGGATGCCGACGCGGTGCTGTTTGGTGCCGTCGGTGACTGGAAATACGACAAGCTGGACCGCCCTCTGCGTCCCGAACAAGCCATTCTGGGCCTGCGCAAGCACATGGGTTTGTTCGCCAACTTCCGCCCCGCCATCTGCTACGAACAGCTGGTGAGCGCTTCCAGCCTGAAGCCCGAACTGATTTCGGGACTCGACATCCTCATCATCCGCGAGCTGACGGGCGACATCTACTTCGGCCAACCACGCGGGCGCCGGGTGGCCACCGACGGGCACTTCCCCGGTGCCGAAGAAGCCTTCGACACCATGCGCTACAGCAAACCCGAAATCGAGCGCATCGCCCACGTGGCGTTCCAGGCCGCCCGCAAGCGCGGTAAAAAGCTGACCAGCGTGGACAAGGCCAATGTGCTGGAAACCTTCCAGTTCTGGAAAGACGTGGTCACCGAAGTGCATGCCGAATACCCCGACGTGGAGCTGCAGCACATGTACGTGGACAACGCGGCCATGCAACTGGTGAAAGCGCCCAAATCTTTCGACGTGATCGTCACCGGCAACATGTTCGGCGACATCCTGAGCGACGAAGCCTCCATGCTCACCGGCTCCATCGGCATGCTGCCCTCGGCCAGCCTCAACAGCAAGGGCCAGGGTCTTTACGAGCCCAGCCATGGCAGTGCACCCGACATCGCCGGCAAAGGCATTGCCAACCCGCTGGCCACCATCCTCAGCGCCGCCATGATGCTGCGCTTCAGCCTGAACCAGGCCGAAGCCGCCGAACGCATCGAAACCGCGGTGAAATCGGTGCTGGCACTCGGCCTGCGCACGGCAGACATCCACAGCCCGGGCACCACCGCTGTGAGCACCCGCGAAATGGGCGACGCGGTGGTCAAAGCCTTGGCCTGATCGCGCAGCGGTCAAGTCGCATCGCAAGGGCAGCTCGATGAGCTGCCTTTTTTCTGCCCATTGAGCTCTGTACTGCGCTGTGCAATGGGCAACACGCCCAAAGCCCGTCTCGGCGTTCGCGGCCCGCTCACCCGAGCCGTCGACTCCTGGCGTGGCGTTGGGGCCGCGCACAAGCCCATATCCGGTACAATTTACAACCATGTTTGCCGCCCGCCCGTTCGTCCTGAACCTTGCACCCGCCTCCCTGGCCGGTGTGGCTGCGCGCGCAATCTCCAACAAAACCACGACCATTAAGGGCTGACTCAGCCTGGTTCGTCGTGCGCCCCTCCCGGCCAGACGAGCCGGGCAAGTCGGTCAGGTCTGGACCTGTTTTTTTACTTGAAAGGGCGTTTGAAATGAGCAAATTGGTTGGTTTGGTCGGCTGGCGGGGCATGGTCGGCTCGGTGTTGATGGATCGCATGGCCGAAGAGAAAGACTTCGACCTGATCGAGCCGCTGTTCTTCTCCACCTCGAATGCTGGCGGCCGAGCGCCGGCCATGGCGCGCAACGAGACCCAGTTGCAAGACGCGTACAACATCGACGCGCTCAAGCGCTGCGACATCATCATCACCGCCCAGGGCGGCGACTACACCACCGAAGTTTTTTCCAAGCTGCGCGCCACCGGATGGAACGGGCACTGGATCGACGCCGCTTCGACGCTGCGCATGAACAGCGATGCCGTCATCGTGCTGGATCCGGTCAACCTGCCGGTGATCCACAACGCGCTGAGCGCTGGCGGCAAGAACTGGGTGGGTGGCAATTGCACCGTCAGCTGCATGCTGATGGGCGTGGGCGCACTCTACAAGGCCGGTCTGGTCGAATGGATGAGCACCCAGACCTACCAGGCGGCGTCCGGTGGCGGGGCGCAACACATGCGCGAGTTGCTCACGCAATACGGCACGCTCAATGCCGAAGTCAAAGCCCTGCTCGACGATCCCAAGAGTGCCATCCTGGAAATCGACCGCAAGGTGATCGACAAGCAGCGCAGCCTGAGCGCCGGTGAAACGGCCAACTTTGGCGTGCCTCTGGGCGGCTCCCTGATTCCCTGGATCGACAAGGATCTGGGCAACGGCGTGTCCAAGGAAGAGTGGAAGGCCATGGCCGAGACCAACAAGATTCTGGGCCTCGGCGAAGGTTTCGGCAGCCCGGCCATCCCGGTGGACGGTTTCTGTGTGCGGGTGGGCGCCATGCGCTGCCACAGCCAGGCCTTGACCTTCAAGCTCAAGAAAGACGTGCCGCTGGACGATATAGAAGGCATGATCGCCGCCGACAACGCCTGGGTGAAGGTGGTGCCGAACACGCGCGAGGCCACGGTCACCGATCTCACGCCAGTGGCCGTGACCGGCACCATGAGCATTCCCGTGGGCCGCATTCGGAAACTGGCGATGGGGCCGGAATATGTCGGCGCCTTCACCGTGGGTGACCAGTTGTTGTGGGGGGCCGCAGAACCCTTGCGCCGCATGTTGCGGATCCTTCTGGACGCTTGAACAGCTTCAAGCACCGGGTGGCCGTGCGCAGAGGCCATGGGCCAAGACGTTGTGTGACTGCAACGAGAGCGACCTTCTGAACCCGTCCGGAGACCGGCTGAGAAACTCAAGCGGATTCTCAGCTTGTCACCGTAATACGTTGATGTTAAGGTCAATTCTCGGTTTTTTACGTCGAGGTCCAAGTGCCATCCAACTCCTGCCAAACCCCCAAAGAACAGACCCTTGCCCTTGCCGTGACGGCCCGTTCTCGGACGCTTTCAAGGATGCATGCGGTCGCTGCGGCGGTGCTGATTTGCGCCGGGCTGGCACAACCCGACCGCGCCCATGCGATGGCCTTGGGTCGTATCGTGGTGCAGTCCGCGTTGGGCGAACCGCTTCGGGCCGAAGTCGATGTGCCCGAGATCACCGCCGATGAAGCCTCTTCCCTGAAGGTGTCGGTGGCTTCTGGCGAGGCCTTTCGCGCCGCCGGCATGGAATTCAACCCCGCCTTGGGCAATGTGCAGATCAGCCTGCAAAAGCGCAGCAATGGCCGCTCGTTCCTGCGTATCACCAGCACCCGACCCGTGAACGAACCGTTCATGGACCTGATTCTCGAAGCCAACTGGGCGTCCGGCCGCATCGTTCGTGACTACACGATGCTGTTCGATCCACCCAATCTGCGCGCAGCCACACCAGCACCGCTCAATGCGGGCACGGCGCCCGCACCCGCCGTCCCGCGCCCACTCGCCCCTGCCGCCAGCGTCGAACCGCCCCGTGCGCTGGCACCGGCCCCTCGCCCGGTGGTGCCGCCCACCGCCATGGCCGAGCGCCCTGCACCTAAACCGGCCGCCCCTGTGCGTGCGCCTGCGGCGGAATCCAGTCCCCAGCAAGTGCGCGTGCGGGCCGGCGACACCGCCGGGCGCATTGCGGCGGCGAACTTGCCGGCCAATGCCTCGCTGGACCAGATGCTGGTCGCCATGCTGCGGGCAAATCCCAACGCGTTCATCGACGGCAACGTCAACCTGATCAAGGCAGGCGCCGTGATCGACTTGCCTGGCGCCGCGCAGACCAATAGCGTCTCGGCGGGGGAAGCGCGGCAGATCGTTTCGGCCCAGAGCCGGGATTTCAACGATTTCCGCCGCCGCTTGGCCGGTGCCGCGCCCGCCGCTTCGGTAGCTGCAGCCGATCGACAAGACAAGGGCCGGGTCCAAACCGAAATCGAAGACAAGAAGCCGACCGCGCCCACCCAGGACAAGCTGACCCTATCCAAAGGGGCCACCCCTGCACAATCCGCGCCGGAAGCTCAAATTGCCCAAGAGCGCCAAGCGCAAGACACATCCACCCGCGCTGCCGAACTGTCGCGCAACATCGAAGAGCTGGCCAAGCTGGGCACCAGCACCGCAGCCCAGTCGAGCGCGGCACCCAGCTTGCCCACGCAAGCAAGCCCGACCAGTGAAACGGCACTGACCGTACCGGCGGTCACGGCGCCGCCCGCAGACACCGCCACGGCGACCACCACACCCGAGGCCACCGCAACGACCGCACAAGAAACCGTGGCCGCGCCTGCGGCCAGCGCAACACCCCCCATTCCCACCCCGCCTGCGGTCGAAGATCCTTCGCTGGTGGAAAAACTGCGCGACCATCCGCTGACCCTCCCGATCGCAGGCGGTCTGCTCGCCTTGTTGGCGGGCTTTGGCCTGTTTCGCCTGCGCCAGCGCAAAAAGGGAGCGGGCGTTGACAGCTCTTTCCTGGAAAGCCGCCTGCAACCCGACTCCTTCTTTGGCTCCAGCGGTGGTCAGCGCATCGACACCAACGAAGCCGCCGCGTCGGGTTCGTCCATGGTGTATTCACCCAGCCAGCTCGATGCAGCGGGCGACGTGGACCCGGTCGCCGAGGCCGACGTGTACCTGGCCTATGGACGCGATCTGCAAGCCGAAGAAATTCTCAAAGAGGCGATGCGCAGCACGCCCACCCGGGTCGCCATCTACAACAAGCTGCTGGAAATCTACGCCAAGCGCCGCGATGCCAAGGCCTTTGAGGTGGTGGCGATCGAGGCCTATGGCCTGACGCAAGGCCAGGGTCCCGAGTGGCAACACGCTTGTGAACTGGGCAAGGAACTGGATCCCAACAACCCCCTGTACCAACCGGGCGGCGCTCCAGCGGTCAAAGGCGGCAGCAGCGGCGCAGACCAGGCCACGGTTCCCTTTGGCAGCAGCACCCTGACGCAGCACACCGGTCCAGGCCAAGCGGTTGCGGACGGACCGCTGGATCTGGATCTGGACCTCGATTTCGGCACCGATGCAGGGCCAGTCGCCGCAGCCGGCAAAGACGCCATGGCGTTCGACAGCGCAGACTCCGATTTGTCGGCATTGAGCGTACCCGCCGATCTGCGCGAGGACCTCAATACACTGCAGGCGCTGACAGAAGCTTCGGCCAGCCAAAACGCAGAGGGACCATCGTCCATGGCGATGGAGTTCGAGCTCAACTTTCCCTCGCAGCCCATGCCGCTCACGGCCGCCCCAGCGGCAGCCGCGCCAACCAAAGTGGACGACGCCGAGATCGCGACCTTCGATGCCGATGAAGTGCTGCCCGATTTTGATCTGGATGTACCGTCCAGCGGCGACAGTCCGAAGCCGCATGCCACGGCGGCGGCCGATGCGCCTGAGTTGATGTCCATCGACCTCAACGACATCAATCTGGATCTTGGCGAGCCGATGGCGGCCGAGGACGACGAGTCGCTCACGGAAGAAAATCCGCTCAGCACCAAGCTCTCTCTGGCCGAAGAGTTCCGCGCCATCGGTGACATGGAAGGCGCGCGTTCGTTGGCCGAAGAGGTGTTGTCCGAGGCCAGCGGCACGCTGAAAGCCAAGGCCAACGCGTTCCTGGCCGATCTGGCCTGAGCGTCAGCACCGCTGCCGCGTCACCCAGTCGAATCCGAGCACCCTTGCGAATCGCGCTGGGCATCAGCTACAACGGGGGTGCCTACCAGGGCTGGCAAAGCCAGGCCAGCGGCCAGACGGTGCAAGACCGTCTGGAGCGCGCGCTGAGCCTGTTCACCACACAGGACGAAGTCAAGACCTTGTGCGCAGGCCGAACCGACTCGGGCGTGCACGGCTTGATGCAGGTGGTGCACTTCGACACCCCGGCGCTGCGACCCGAGAGCGCCTGGGTACGCGGCACCAACCGCTACCTGCCAGCCGACATCGCCGTGCAATGGGCGCGCCAGGTGCCCGACGCCTTCCACGCCCGCGCGCTGGCGCGTTCGCGGCGCTACGCCTACGTCCTGCTGGAGTCGCCGGTTCGACCCAGCGTCGACGCGGGCCGGGTGGGTTGGTATTTTCGGCCGCTGGCGCTGGAGCCGATGCGGCAGGCGGCCGATCTGCTGATCGGCGAGCACGACTTCACGTCCTTTCGCGCCGCACAATGCCAGTCCCACTCACCGGTGAAAAACCTGCTGCGCGTCGACATCGTGCAAAGAGGCCCGTACTGGCGGTTCGAGTTCGAGGCCAACGCCTTTTTGCACCACATGATCCGCAACATCATGGGCTGTCTATTGGCCGTGGGCAGCGGGGCGCAGCCCGTGTCCTGGATGCAGACGGTGCTGCAGGCGCGGCGGCGCGACATCGCCGCCCCGACCTTTTCCCCTGACGGCCTGTATTTTCTGGGGCCGGTGTACGATCCCGAGTGGCAACTGCCCACCCGTACCGCCGCCTTCGACTGGTTGCCCTAGGGCCTACTCACTCTGTTTTCGGCGTGGCGCCTACCGGGTCCACCCCATTTCTAGGCGGCCGCCCGCAGTCCGGATCAGCGGGTCCCGCCCACTCTGCCCACCATGAACGCCCACCGCACCCGCATCAAAATTTGTGGTCTGACCCGCGAAGAAGACCTCGTCGCAGCCGTTCAGGCGGGTGCCGACGCGATCGGCTTTGTGCTGTACCCCAAGAGCCCACGTGCTGTCACGGCCCAGCGCGCCGCCCAGCTGGCGCGCCAGCTGCCGCCTTTTGTCACACCGGTGCTGCTGTTCGTCAACGAACCAGCGCAGTCCGTACACGAGGCCTGCCAGTTGCTGCCCAACGCGCTGCTGCAGTTTCATGGTGACGAAACCCCAGAGGCCTGCGCGGCCTTCGGTCGCCCCTTTCTGCGGGCAGCGCGAATTCCCGCCGGCCCAGCCGGGTCGGGCTTTGATCTTCTAAAATACGCCCAAGACTTCTCGACCGCCCAAGCCATCTTGCTCGACGCCCACGTCGAAGGTTACGGTGGCGGTGGTCAATCCTTCGACTGGGCAGCATTCAATTGGTCACACCCGCTTCTAAACGCCAGCTTTCGCCTCGTCTTGTCTGGTGGACTCGACGCTGCAAACGTGAGCGAAGGCATTTCGCGGGTACGGCCTTGGGCCGTTGATGTGAGTTCCGGGGTCGAACATGCCAAAGGCATCAAGGACCCCGAGAAAATTCACCAGTTCGTCGCAGCCGTCAAAGCGGCCGACGCCCTCATTTCCCGTTCGGCCTGACGCCCCACACAGGGTGCTGACCGGACCATTCGGACACCCCATGCCAACTTACCAACAACCCGACGCCCGGGGCCATTTCGGCATCTACGGCGGCAGTTTCGTGAGCGAAACGCTCACACACGCCATTGACGAACTGAAAGCCGCCTACGCCCGCTACCAGAACGACCCCGAGTTCATCGCGGAATTCAAGAGCGAACTGGCCCATTTCGTGGGCCGCCCAAGCCCGGTCTACCACGCCGCGCGCACCAGCCGAGAAATGGGCGGCGCGCAGATTTTCCTCAAGCGCGAGGATTTGAACCACACGGGCGCGCACAAGGTGAACAACACCATCGGCCAGGCCATGCTCGCCAAGCGCATGGGCAAGCCGCGCGTGATCGCCGAAACCGGTGCCGGCCAGCATGGCGTGGCCACCGCGACCATTTGCGCACGCTACGGCCTGGAATGCGTGGTCTATATGGGCAGCGAAGACGTGAAGCGCCAAAGCCCGAACGTCTACCGCATGAAGCTGCTCGGCGCCACGGTGGTGCCGGTGGAAAGCGGCAGCAAAACGCTGAAAGACGCGCTCAACGAGGCCATGCGCGACTGGGTGGCCAACGTGGACAACACCTTCTACATCATCGGCACCGTGGCCGGCCCGCACCCCTACCCCATGATGGTGCGCGACTTCCAGAGCGTGATCGGCAACGAGTGCTTGGTGCAAATGCCCGAGATGCTGCACGCCGCTGGCTGCCAGGGCGACCAGCCCGACGCGGTGGTGGCCTGTGTGGGTGGCGGCAGCAACGCCATGGGCATCTTCTACCCCTACATCGACCACACCGCCACGCGCCTGATCGGTGTTGAAGCGGCCGGCGAAGGCATGGACAGCGGCAAGCATTCGGCCTCGTTGCAAAAGGGCAGCCCCGGCGTGTTGCACGGCAACCGCACCTATGTGCTGCAAGACGACAACGGCCAGGTGACCGAAACCCACAGTGTGAGTGCCGGCCTGGACTACCCCGGTGTCGGCCCCGAGCACGCGTTCCTGAAAGACATCGGCCGCGCCGAATATGTCGGTATCACCGACGCCGAAGCGCTGGAGGCCTTTCACTACCTGTGCCGCACCGAAGGCATCATCCCGGCGCTGGAATCCAGTCACGCCGTGGCCTATGCCATGCAGCTGGCCAAAACCATGCGCCCCGACCAGTCCATCCTGGTCAACCTCTCCGGCCGTGGCGACAAAGACATCGGGACCGTGGCCGACCTGTCCAAAGCCGATTTTTATTGCCGTCCCAGCTGCAAAGGCCAGACCGTCAAAGGCAGTGCCGAGCCTGCAACCATTTCCATCAAAAAATGAGCCGCATCGAAACAACCATGGGCGCCCTGAAAGCCCAGGGGCGCAAAGCCCTGATTCCCTATGTCACGGCGGGTTTTCCCTATGCGCAGATCACACCCGACCTGATGCACGGCATGGTGGAAGGCGGGGCCGACATCATCGAACTCGGCGTTCCGTTTTCAGACCCTTCGGCCGACGGTCCGGTGATCCAGAAGGCGGGTGATCGCGCCCTGGCCCTGGGCATTGGCCTGACCCAGGTGCTGGCGATGGTGAAAAGCTTTCGCGAACGCAACCAGACCACACCGGTGGTGCTGATGGGTTATGCCAATCCCTTGGAACGCTACGACCAGAAGCACGGCGCCCAGGCCTTTGTGCGCGACGCCGCCGCTGCGGGCGTGGACGGTGTGCTGGTGGTGGACTACCCGCCCGAAGAATGCGAGGCCTTTGCCGCCGACCTGCGCGCCCATGACATGGATCTGATTTTTCTGCTCGCCCCCACCTCCACCGAAGAGCGCATGGCGCAGGTGGCCCGTGTCGCCAGCGGTTACGTCTACTACGTCTCGCTCAAAGGCGTGACCGGTGCCGGTACCTTGGACGTCGGCCAGGTTGAAGCCATGCTGCCGCGCATCCGGGCCCATGTGAGCGTGCCCGTGGGCGTGGGTTTTGGTATCCGCGATGCAGAGACCGCACGGGCCGTGGGCAAGAGCGCCGACGCCGTGGTGATTGGCAGCAAGATCATCCAGCTGATTGAGGACGAGCCCCACGAGCGCGTGATCGGTGTGGCAGCCCATTTTCTGCGCACGATACGAAAAGCGCTCGACGCATAATCCCGAAACCGACGCAACAGCAAGGAGACTGCATGTCCTGGCTCGAAAAATTACTGCCCCCCAAAATCACGCCCACCAATCCCACCGAGCGGCGCAGCGTGCCCGAGGGCTTGTGGATCAAATGCCCCAGTTGCGAGGCCGTGCTGTACAAAAACGATCTGGAAAAAAACCAGAACGTGTGTCCGCACTGCAGCCACCACCACCGCATTGGTGCCCGGCCGCGCCTGAACGCTTTTCTCGATGCCGAAGGCCGCTACGAACTCGGACAAGAAGTGCTGCCCATCGACCCCTTGAAGTTCAAGGACAGCCGGAAATACCCCGAGCGACTGAAAGAAGCGCTGGAAACCACGGGCGAGACCGATGCGCTGGTGGTCGTGGGTGGATCGGTGCTGGGCATCAGCCTGGTGGCGGCCTGCTTTGAATTCGACTTCATGGGCGGCAGCATGGGTTCGGTGGTGGGCGAGCGCTTTGTGCGCGGCGTTGAAACCGCGATCGAACAGAAAGTGCCTTTTCTGTGCTTCACGGCCACGGGCGGTGCGCGCATGCAAGAAGGCCTGCTCTCGCTCATGCAAATGGCCAAGACCAATGCCGCCCTGACGCGCCTGGCCAAAAAAGGCCTGCCCTTCATCAGCGTGCTGACCGATCCCACCATGGGCGGCGTGAGCGCGGGCTTCGCTTTTGTGGGCGACGTGGTGATCGCCGAACCCAAGGCCTTGATCGGCTTTGCCGGTCCGCGCGTGATCGAAAACACGGTGCGGGTGAAACTGCCCGAAGGCTTCCAGCGCGCCGAGTTTTTGCAAACCAAGGGCGCGGTGGATTTCATTTGCGACCGGCGCGAGCTGCGGGCCACCGTGGCCAACCTGCTGGCCATGCTGCAACGACAAAGCGCGGACGCGGTGGTCACCGATTGAACGAGGCCAAGACCGAGCTGCTCGGTCTATCGAAACTGCCTTTGTTTCCGCTGGAAAGCGTGCTGTTTCCGGGCGGCTGGTTGTCTTTGCGCGTCTTTGAGGTGCGCTACCTCGACATGATCAGCCGCTGCCACAAGGCCGGCGCACCTTTTGGCGTGGTGTGCCTGACCGAGGGCCGCGAAGTGCGCCAGCGCGACGAACAGTCCACCAAGGGCGAAGGTTTTGCCAAAGAGTCTTTTTTTCCGGTCGGCACGCTCGCGCATATCGCGCATCTGGAACGCCCACAACCCGGTCTGCTGATGATTCGCTGCCGGGGCGAACAACGTTTTCAGATCACCCACAGCCACCAGATGGCCCATGGTCTGTGGCTCGCCGATGTGCAGCTGGACGAACCAGAGCCGGTGGTGGCGGTACCCGACGACTTGCGCGCCACACGCGACGCGCTGCAAAAACTGCTGCACAACCTGCAAGAGCGCGAACCTGGCAGCCTGGCCGAACTGCCGCTGCAGCCGCCTTATGCCTGGGACGACAGTGGCTGGGTGGCGAACCGCTGGGTCGAACTCTTGCCAGCGCCCGCCGAACTCAAGCACCGCCTGATGGCCTTGGACAATCCCTTGCTGCGCCTGGAGCTGGTGTCGGACCTGCTGGACCGCTTGGGCGTGGTGAAGTAGAGAAAGAGTCCCCTTTCGCCGCCGACGCTTCTTCTGCCGTGCAGGCGCCTATAGATCCGTTCGGGCTGAGCTTGTCGAAGCCCTCACCCACACTCAGGCGAGCCCCTCGACAGGCTCAGGGCAACAAAGACAAGGCCTGCATATAGGCCCGGCTCACCATGAGTTCGTCCCAAGGCATGGCCGGGGCGGCTGGCAACAGGCTCAGGCGCCGCTCTTCGCTGGCGGGCTGGGCCTGCCAGCTTCCCTGGATCTGCGCCTGGGCCAGGGCATCAATGGCCTCGTCGATGGGCGCACCGCCCTCCACCACCGATTGGTTGCACAGCAAGACCATGTCACAACCCGCGCCCAGAGCGGCCAACGCGGCTTCGCTGAAGCCCACCTCGCGTCCATCGATCTGGCGCGCAGCGGCCATGCTCAGGTCGTCGCTGAACACCGCACCGGTGAAACCCAGGCGCTGGCGCAGCACGTCTTGCAACCAGCGCGCCGAAAAGCCGGCTGGGCGGCTGTCGACCTTGGGGTAGATCACATGGGCCGGCATGACGCTGTGCAAGCTGGTGGAGAGCCAGCCATAGGGCGCTGCGTCTTCCGCCAGAATGGCCTTGAGGCTGCGTTTGTCGACCGGAATGGCCAGGTGCGAATCGGCACGCACAAAGCCGTGGCCGGGAAAATGTTTGCCGCAGCTGGCCATGCCACTTTGCAGCAATCCGTGCATCAAGCTCTTGGCCAGCATGCTGACCATGCGGGGATCGCGCCCGAAAGAGCGGTCGCCGATCACCGAGCTGGCCCCGAAATCGAGGTCGAGCACCGGGGTGAAGCTGAGATCGACACCACAGGCGCGCAATTCGGCGCCCAGCACATAACCGCAGGCACTGGCTGCGTTGCTGGCGCGCAAAGCCGGTCCGCCTTCGTTTTCACCGGGTTTCGCGGGCGCCATCCACAGCGCGCCCAGCGCCGCCATGGGCGGCAAGTGGGTGAAGCCGTCGGTGCGGAAACGCTGCACCCGCCCGCCCTCGTGGTCGACCGCGATCAGCAGGTCGCGCCGCACCGCTTTGATCTGGCGACACAAGCGGGTGAGCTGGGCGCGGTCTTGCCAATTGCGCGCAAACAAGATGGCACCACCCACCAGAGGATGGGCCAAGCGTCGCCGGTCGGCCGCCGTCAGGCTGTGACCAGCGACATCGATGATCAAGGGCGCGTGTGGGTGCATAAGAAGCGTATGGGGCGTATGGGCCGTATGTTGAGATGTGAAAGGTTCAGGGCTGCTGCGGTACGGACGAAGCCGCAGGGCCTGCGTGGCCACGTTCCACCACCACAAAGCTGGCGGCGTAATCGGTTTCGTCGGTCACGGTCACATGGGCTTGCAGGCCCTGGGCTTCAAACCAGGTTTTGAGCGCGCCATGCAGCACGATCACCGGCTTGCCGCTGGGCTGGTTGGCGATCTCGCAGGTGCGCCAGGTCATGGGCAGGCGCATGCCCAGGCCAATGGCCTTGGAAAACGCTTCTTTGGCCGAAAACCGGGTCGCCAGATAGCGCAGGCCGCGTTGAGGCCAGCGCGCGCTGCGCTGCTGCCACACCGCGTATTCGGCGTCGGACAGCACCTTGCGCGCAAAGCGCTCACCCTGGCGCGCCAGCGTGGCTTCGATGCGGCGGATATCGCAGATATCGGTGCCAATGCCATAAATCATGGAAAACCTGGGGCGAAGCGGTGCGCAGAAACGGGTCGAGGTGGTCGCGGTGGTCGCCGTGGTCAGGCCAGCGGCTCGCCCGCCATGCACTGCAAATACGCGGCCACCGTGGCGCTGTAGCCCAGCTCCAGCGCATCGGCGATCAACGCGTGTCCGATCGACACTTCGCTCACACCAGGCACGGTGTGCAAGAACGCACTGAGGTTGTCGCGGTTCAGATCGTGGCCCGCGTTCACGCCCAGGCCTGCGAGCAACGCCGCCTGTGCGGCGACCCGGTAGCGCTCCAGTTGGGCGGCACGCTGCGGCGTGTGCCAGGCAGCGGCAAAGGGTTCGGTGTAGAGCTCGACGCGGTCGGCGCCGACGGCGCGGGCCGCCGCCATGGCTTCGGCGTCCGGGTCCATGAACAGGCTGACACGGGCGCCCAGCGCCCGGGCCTCGGCCACCAAAGGGGCCAGACGTTCGGCGTCTTCGGGAAAACGCCAGCCGTGGTCGCTGGTGAACTGGCCTTCGCTGTCGGGCACGAAGGTGACCTGCTGCGGGCGCACCGTGCGCACAAAGTCCATCAGGTTGTGGAACGGGTTGCCTTCGATGTTGAACTCCCGATCGGGCCAGGCCTTGAGCAGCGCGGCCAGATCGTGCACATCCTGGGCGCGGATGTGGCGCTCGT
Source organism: Hydrogenophaga sp. (assembly GCF_041633695.1). Lineage (GTDB taxonomy): Bacteria > Pseudomonadota > Gammaproteobacteria > Burkholderiales > Burkholderiaceae_C > Hydrogenophaga. The sequence continues at coordinate 4,294 of NZ_JBFJMY010000002.1, read as the reverse complement.
CCGGTCGTGGGTGCACCGTGATGCCGCTGGCGCCCGCTTCCAGGCACAGGGTGGCGGCGCGAACCACCGACGGAATGCCCAGATGCCGGGTATTGCGGACCAGGGCCACTTTATTCAGGTTGACCGACAAGGCGGTGGTGGGGTGCGGGACTGGCGTCATGGTGCGGACACAGGTAAGGAGCGGGGGCGGGTCATGGCCTGCACATCGAGCATGAGCTGGCGGGTGCGGAACACCCGCACGCCGCTATGGTAGTGCAGCAGGCTGCGCAACTGGGGACGCAGGGCATGCAAGCTGGGGGCACAGGCGCGCAACACGCCGATCAAGCCTGCGTCACCATCCAGCGCGAGCTGCAACAGCTGCCATTGTTCACCGCTCAGGGCGTGTGGGTCGCCATCGCCGCTGCCGTTGTCGTGCGCCAGGCGCAAGCCACTCTCGGGCGCCAGCACATAGGCACACTCGGGGTCCAGCAGCGCCAGGGTGCTGCCTTCGGCCGCCAGGTCGGGCAGCACGCCCACCGCTTTCAGCAGCAGCAGCTCAAACGCACGCAGGATCAGTTGCTGCGCGTCGGCCCGCTCGGCCAGCAACTCCACCGCCTGCGCGTAGTGGTCGAACAAGCGCTGGTGTGGGTCGTCGCGCGCCAACAAGCGCATCAGCAGTTCGTTCAGATAACAGCCCGACAGCAAGGCCTCGCCGGTCGGCATGACGTGGCCCCCCTGCCACTGCGCGGCCTTGAGCGTGCGCACTTCGGCGTCGCCGGAAAAACTCAGGTGCAGGGGCTGCAACGGCAACAAGACCGGGCGAAACTGGGACGTGGGGCGTTTGACACCTTTCGCCACAATGGCGATGCGCCCCAGGTGGCGGCAGAAGACTTCGAGCACCAGGCTGGATTCGCTCCAGTCGTAGCGGTGCAGCACGAAGGCAGGCTCTTCGGTGGTGCGCTTGATGCTCACCGGCGGTGCTCCGTGGTGGGTGCAAACATGCTGGGTGGGTGTTCAACCCAGCTTTTCAAACAGCGGGCCGAGGGCTCACTCGTAGCCAAACGACCGCACCCGCGCATCGTCGTCCGCCCAGCCCGAGCGCACCTTCACCCACAGCTCCAGAAACACCTTGCAGTCCCAGAGTTTTTCCAGCTCCTGCCGGGCTTCGGTGCCGATGCGCTTGAGCTTCTCGCCCTTGTCACCAATCACCATGCCCTTGTGCCCATCGCGCTCGACCACGATGGTGGCGGCGATGCGCCTGAGCCGGCCCTCTTCCTCGAACTTGTCGATGATGACGGTGGAGGTATAGGGCAATTCGTCGCCGGTCAGGCGAAAGAGTTTTTCGCGCACCATTTCACTGGCCATGAAGCGCTCGCTGCGGTCGGTCAAGTCGTCCGGATCGTGCATCCAGGCCTGTTCGGGCAGGTACTGCTCACAAATACCGAAGAGTCGCTGGATGTCCTTGCTGTTCTTGGCCGACATCGGCACAAATTCGGCGAACGGATGGCGCTCCTGCATGGCGCGCAACCAGGGTGCCAATTCGCCACGCCGGTGCACCAGATCAAATTTGTTGGCCACCAGCATCACCGGTACGTCGGCGGGCATGAGGGACAACACCTTGGCATCGGCCAGGTTGAATTTCCCCGCCTCGACCACGAACAAGACCAGATCGACATCGGACACCGCGCCCACCACCGTCTTGTTCAGCGAACGGTTCAGGGCATTGCCGTGTTTGGTCTGAAAGCCCGGCGTATCGACAAAAATGAACTGGGTGGCACCCAAGGTGCGCAAGCCGGTGATGCGGTGCCGCGTGGTCTGCGCCTTGCTGGAGGTGATGCTGACCTTTTGGCCCACCAGCGCATTCAGCAGCGTGGACTTGCCCACGTTGGGCTTGCCCACAATCGCCACAAAGCCACAGCGCTGCGGGCCACTGGCGACCGGTGCTGCGGTGTCTTCGGCTTCTGCCGCGTCCGCGCCACCGGCGACGGCGTCACCCTTGCCCAACGCCTGGGCCAACATGGCATCCAGCTCGGGATTGGGCGGCATGGCCGCGGGTGCTTGTTTGGGAGAGCGGGACATATGGATTCAGAGTGCCTTGGCAGAAATGGTCGGGGTAGAGGCCGCTGGGGAGCGGGTGTCGTGGGGAAGCAGACCTTCCAGCATGGCCGCAGCGGCGGCCTGCTCGGCGGCGCGGCGCGAAGCACCAATGCCCCGTTCGCTGCGTCCGGTTTCGGTGATCGTGCACTCCACATCAAAAGTCTGTTTGTGCGCCTCACCGAGCGTGGCGACCACCCGGTAGAGCGGCAGCTTCATTTTGCGCGCCTGCAACCACTCCTGCAATTCGGTCTTGGGATCTTTGCCCATCGCACTCATCTGGGCGTTGAGCTCTATGCCGCTGTACAGGCGGCGCACCAAAGCGGCGGCGGCCTCGAAACCGGCGTCGAGATACACCGCGCCGATGACGGCTTCCAAGGCGTCGGCCAGGATGGAGGGCCGTTTGTGCCCCCCCGAGCGCTTTTCACCATCGCCCAGACGCAAACCGTTGGACAAACCCAGGCGGGACGCAATGCCGAACAAGGTGTCTTGTTTGACCAGATTGGCCCGCACGCGAGACAAGTCGCCTTCAGGCAAATCGCTGAGCTTTTCGAACAACAACCCGGAGACGGCCAGGTTGAGGACGGAATCGCCCAGAAACTCCAGGCGTTCGTTGTGGTCGGCGGTGAAGCTGCGGTGGGTGAGCGCGCGCTCCAACAGGCGCGGGTTCGCAAAAGTATGGTTCAAGCGCTGCTGCAGCGCAGGGAGTTCCGGATTCAAAAAAGAGCGTGCCCCGAAAAATAGACCTGTGCAGCTTGGCGCATCACTTTGACCGGCCCTGGTATTTCATGACCAGGTAGGCCGGGCCGAACAACGGGATTTCGCGCGTGTAGTCGAACGAAACCACCACGCGGTCGTTCTCCTTGCCGATCTCCAGATCCTTGCCCTGGATGGTCCGGATGTCGTCGATCTGGGCGGCCTTGTCAAACGTGCTGCGCACTTCGCCAACCGTTGTGCCGACAGCGGCTTTTTGCACCGCCTTTTCCACCGCGAGAAACTCGATGTAGGTCGGAACCACCTGGGCGCCAATCACGCCCACATAGGCCAGTAACGCCCCCACAACAATCAAGCCCAAAAAGGTCATGCCGCGCTGTTGCTGCTTCAGTTTCATGTTCAATAACCTCGAGGTTTTCGCCAGCCGCCTGGCGTTGTTATTCAAATGATCCAATACGTCCCAGATCGCCGAAATTCATCCAGACAAAAAAGGCTTTGCCCACGATGTTGGCCTCGGGCACAAAGCCCCAATACCGGGAATCGGCCGAATTGTCCCGATTGTCGCCCATCATGAAATAGTGCCCGGGCGGCACTTTGCAGACCACGCCTTCCACGGTGTAGTTGCACTGGTCCCGGTAGGGAAACTCGCTGGCGCCCGCCACGAACGCGGGGCTGTCGTCGTTGACCAAACTGTTGAAGCTGTGTTCGCCAATGGTCTCACGGAACTGTTTGGCATACCGCACGCTGTCGCTGTCGAAGAAATTCGGCTGCGGCACGTGCGGCACCGGCTGCCCATTGATGGTGAGCTGCTTGTTGATATAGGCCACTTCATCGCCCGGCACGCCAATCACCCGCTTGATGTAATCCAGGCTGGGTTGCGGCGGGTAGCGAAACACCATGACATCGCCCCGCTCGGGGTCGTGGTTCGCAAAGATCTTGCGGTTGAACACCGGCAGGCGCACGCCGTAATGGAATTTGTTGACCAGGATCAGGTCCCCGATCCGCAAGGTGGGAATCATCGAACCGGACGGAATCTTGAACGGCTCAAACAAAAAGGAGCGCAAGATGAAGACCGCAAAGATCACCGGGAACAGGCCGGCCGTCCAGTCCAGCCACCACGGCTGCATCAGCAAACGCTGCTTGGCGACATCCACCTCGCCCTCGATTTGCTGAAAGCCCTGTTTGGACAAGGCTTCGATGCGTTTGTCGTGCTCCAGCTGCAATTGCTGCGCGGCCTTGCGGCGCTGGGGCAGAAACACGGCTTTGTCGGCGATCCAGTACACGCCGGTCACCACGACCGCCAGCATCAGCAACAAGGCGAAGTTGCCTTCAACCAGACCCGCGTACCAAGCCCCCGCGTATCCCGCAAACGCCGCCAACACCATGGCGGTGAGCGTAGCCATCATGGCCTGCATCACCCCTCCACCTGCAGAATGGCCAAGAAGGCTTCCTGGGGAACTTCAACCGAGCCAATCTGTTTCATGCGTTTCTTGCCTGCTTTCTGTTT
>NZ_JBFJMY010000001.1:0-32956 GCF_041633695.1 Hydrogenophaga sp. | reverse complement strand
GGCCGACGTGGTGCTAGCCTACAGCAACCAGGGCATCGGGGTCTGGCTGGGTATTGCGCTGTGGGGTCTGCACATGGGCATGACGCAAGGCTTGCTGGCGGCCATGGTGGCGGGCAGCGCGCCCGCCGATTTGCGTGGCACCGCCTACGGCTTCTTCAATTTGTTGAGCGGGCTGGCCTTGCTGCTGGCCAGCGGCACGGCCGGCTGGCTGTGGGACCGCCACGGTGCTGCGTTTACCTTCGTCGCGGGTGCGGGCTTTGGCCTGTTGGCGCTGGCTTTTTTGCTGGTGCGCGGCGTGGTCCGACGCTGGGGTGGCGTGGCCCGTTGAAGCAGGGCCAGCGTTTCCACCTGCAGTGGCCTGGCTCAGAAACGACAACGGCACCCGAAGGTGCCGTTGTATCGCCAGGGCCCGTAGGTCTTAGGCTGCCTGAGTGGCTTTCTTGGCCGCAGCGGTGAAGTTGGCCTGAGCCGCTTCGGTCGCTTTCTTGATCGTGGCCTGGGCCGTCTCAACGGCGGTCTGGCTGCTGGTCAGCGCGTTTTTGAAAGCTGCAACAGCCGCTTCGCTGCCTGCAGGTGCGTTCTTGGCCAGCTGCTCAACCGCAGCGCCGAAGGCTTTCTGCGCTTCGGCCATTTTGGCTTCCATGGTCTTGGTGAAGTCCGCGCTACCGCCGGTGGCGATGCCCTGGACATGCTGGAAGTAGGCGGCGGATTTCTGTGCCATGGGCTTGAAGAAGCCAGCTTGGACAGCCATCAGCTCCTTGGCATCCTTGACGCCCATGAGCGCCTGCATGTGGCTGAAAGATTCGCTGATGGCGGCCTTGGAGGCGGCCATGTTCAGTTCAACCAGCTTTTCCACGCCGGCGAAGGCCTGGGTGCTCATGCCTTCGATGGACTGGAGGTTGGCTTTTTGGGTGGCGGTGAATTGTTCGACGGTGTTGTTCATTTCGGTTTCCTTAGGTAGGTGACAGACAGTGACTGGGTAGGTTTACGGCTGCTGAAAACTGTTTATGTTGCAGTGCAGCATAGGTCCCAGTATAGGGTAAACCCCGGATATCGCAAGTGGTTTTGTTGCGGTGCAGCACGATTAGAGGCGCGGTTCTAGGTTCTGGCCTGCGCCCTGCAGGTGCGGCTCCCGTGCGGCCTTTTTCCAGGGCGCCCACCGCTCCGTTGGGCCGGTAGCCTGGACGGACCCCGGGCGCAGAGGCCGTGGCGGTGTGGCTGCGTCGCGGCTTCGCTTCAGTCGTCGGCGCGCAGAAAATCCTTGCGCACCATGACCAGCAGCCTGCGCCCGGTTGAATCGCCCAGCGAAGCGGCCAGCCCCTGCTCCAGCAGCGCTTCATAGCCCGGCCTTTTTCGCAGCTCCGACGCTTCCGGTGCCACGAAAGCCATGGACCAGGCTGCAAAACTGCGGGCCTTGATCGGCCCGTCCCAGTACTTGATGACCTCGTGGTGCCGTGCGTCTTTGCGGATTTTTTCGTACAGCGCCAGGATCTCGGCCTCATCGCCTTCCAGCAACTGCATGAACTCCTGCCGGTGGTAGATCAGCATGCCCGTGATGTCGTGCGCCTCGTTGAAGGCTCTGGATTCGTCCAGCAACGCGCTCAGATCCGAGGTGTCCATCTCTCGGACGGCCAAGCTGACGTAGATGAGTTCGTGGAGGGCCATGGCAGCGGATTTGGTGGGTGGTTCCCCGAGATGGGCCTGGCCCACTGTAGCGCCGAACGGGCCCAGGCGATATCCGCAAAAACGAGGGAAAACACCTTTCCCATTCCCGCTTGGCTTCATCGCGCGTGACATGTCCGCCCGCATGTGTAGCATGGCGGCACACGTCGATCCGACACAGAGGGGCCATGCCATGTCTTACATGCTCTTGATCATCGAACCCACCGGCCAGCGTGCCACCCGCACCGAGGCACAAGGCCGCGAGGTGTATGCGCGCATGCAGCGCTTTGGCGAAACGCTGCAGGCACAAGGCAAGCTCAAAGCGGTGGAGTCCCTGGGTTCACAAGCCCAGGCGGTGCGGGTGAGCCAGGCCGGTGGCAAACCCCAGTTGCTCGATGGCCCGTTTGCCGAAGCCAAGGAAATGATCGGTGGCTTTTTCCTGCTCCAGAACGTGGACCGGGACGAAGCGGTGGCGATCGCACAGCAGTGTCCCGCTGCCCAATGGGCCACGGTGGAAGTGCGTTCGCTGGCCCCGTGTTTCGACGAATCTCAGGCCTGAGGTGGCACCGTTTCGTCGCAGCCCTAGAAGCCACCCTGGCGCTGCCGAACAAGAGCAAGCGATGGACGGCGCCGTGGGTCTATTGACCGCCATGGCCGAGAGCAACAGGGCGGCCTCTATCGCGCAAGCTCGTTGTGGGACTGGGCGGGTGCGGGAATGCGTGCTTCCACGGGGTTGACGGGCGTGTTAGTCTGAAAAGGACCCCGTGGTGGTCGCGCGGGGCGCTTGCCGCCACCGCAGGCTGCCAACGACCGACAGCGAGCGAAAGGATGCCTGTGACCGACAAACACGACCCGATGAAGCCCCATGGGCGCGTCAACCCCATCAACACAGACTACAAGATCGGTCAGGACAACATCGTTGTGAGCCTGGGGCCGCTGGGCCTGGACATCCACAACCGGGTGTTCGCCATTTCGGCGCTTGCCATCATCACCTTCGTGCTGTTGACCTTGATCTTCCAGACCCAGGTGGAACCGGTGTTTGCCAGCCTGCGCGGCTGGCTCACCACCAACCTCGACTGGTTCTTCATCAGTGCCGGCAACATCTTCGTGCTGGTGTGTATCGGTCTGATCCTTTCTCCGCTGGGCAAGGTGCGCCTGGGCGGTACCGAGGCCAAACCCGATTACACCTACCTCGGCTGGTTTTCCATGCTGTTTGCCGCCGGCATGGGCATTGGCCTCATGTTTTTCGGGGTGTCCGAGCCTTTGTCGCACTTCGGCAGCGCGATGGGTGGCACCGCGATGGAAAACGGTGTGCGCACCGACTGGGCGCCCCTGGGCGCAGCCGCCGGTGACGCTGTCGGCGCGCAGCGCCTGGCCATGGCCGCCACCATCTTCCACTGGGGTCTGCACCCCTGGGCGATCTACGCCATTCTGGCGCTGGGTCTGGCGCTGTTCTCGTTCAACAAGGGCCTGCCGCTGACCATCCGCTCGGTGTTCTACCCGCTGCTGGGCGAACGCATCTGGGGTTGGCCGGGCCACGTGATCGACATTCTGGCCGTGCTGGCCACCATGTTCGGTCTGGCCACGTCGCTGGGTTTTGGCGCCTCGCAGGCCGCTGCGGGCTTGAACTACCTGTTCGACATTCCGCTGGGCAATACCACCCAGATCGTGCTGGTGATCGGCATCACCCTCATTGCGCTGACCTCGGTGCTGGCCGGGCTGGACGCTGGCGTCAAGCGCCTGTCTGAAATCAACATGGTGCTGGCCGGACTGCTGCTGGTGTTCGTCATCGCCGTCGGGCCCACGCTGGCCTTGATGACGGGGTTCTTCTCCAACCTGGGTGCCTACATCGAATACCTGCCTGCCCTGGCCAACCCGGTCGGCCGCGAAGACGCCAACTTCTCGCAAGGGTGGACCGCTTTCTACTGGGCCTGGTGGATCTCATGGTCACCGTTCGTCGGCATGTTCATTGCCCGCGTTTCGCGGGGCCGCACCGTGCGCGAGTTCCTGGTCTCGGTGCTGATCGTGCCCTCGCTGGCCTGCGTGCTGTGGATGACGGTGTTTGGTGGCACGGCGATCTCGCAACTTGTCAACGATGGCTACAAGGCCGTGGCCGAAGCCGCTCTGCCACTGCAGATCTTCCAGATGCTGGACGTGCTGCCGTTGGCGCAAATCACCTCCTTCCTGGCCATCGTGCTGGTGGTGGTGTTTTTCGTGACCTCGTCCGATTCCGGGTCGCTGGTGATCGACGTCATCGCCGCTGGCGGCAAGGTCGATGCGCCCACGCCGCAGCGGGTGTTCTGGTGCCTGTTTGAAGGCTTGGTGGCGATTGCGCTGATCCTGGGCGGTGGTCTGGTGGCCTTGCAGGCCATGGCCGTGTCCACCGGCTTCCCGTTCACCATCGTATTGCTGGTGGCGGTGGTGGCGGTGATCAAAGGCCTGGCCTCGGAACCGCGCGGCGCATGATCGGATCGCGGGCCCGCCGGCCCGCGATCTGCTAGACCGGAAATTCCATGCAGGACGAGCAACTGGAAATCCTGCAGTTTCTGCAGCGCTTTCCCCCATTCAATGAATTGCCCGAAGACACGCTGCGCCAGGTGGCGCAGTCGGTCGATGTGCGCTATTTCAAAGCCGGTACCCAGATCATCGAATTTGGGCAGACCGCGACGGTGTGGCACGTGGTGCGCAGCGGTGCGGTCGAGGTGTTTCGCCGCGACGGCACTTTGTACAACCGGCTGACCGAAGGCGGCTACTTTGGCGAAGCCGGTCTGCTGCAGCGCAAGAAGGTGCGTTTCCCGGTTTCCGCGCTGGAAGACACTTTGTTGTACCTGATCCCGGAAGCGGTGTTTGGGGACCTGTTCGAAAACCACGAGCGCTTCGCCGATCTGATCGAAACCGAAGACCGTACACGGCTGCGCCAGGTGGTGTCGCGGCGCGAAGAATCCAACCAGCTGATGTCGGCCTCGGTGGAGAGCCTGATCACCCGCGAGCCCGTGACGCTGGTGAAGACCGCCACCGTGCGGGAGGCGGCCCAGCGCATGACCGAGGCCGGTGTTTCTGCGCTCTTGATCGTGGACGCTGAGCCGCCCGCCGGTGACGAGCCCAGCCCCCAGGGAGGTCTGGTCGGCATCGTGACCGACCGCGACCTTCGCACCCGGCTGGTGGCGCAAGGGCTGGACTACGACATTCCTGTGGCCGACATCATGACCTCGGGGCTGGTGACGCTGGAGCACAACCAACTGCTGTTTGAAGCCATGCTGCTCATGCTGCGCCACAACGTGCACCACCTGCCGGTGCAGAAGAAGAACCGGACGATAGGTGTGGTCGCGCTGTCCGATGTGATCCGCTACGAATCGCGCAACAGCCTGTTTGTGGTCAGCAGCATTTTTCGCCAGGCGTCGGTGGACGAACTGGCCGCGCTCACCGCCGATGTGCGCGCCAGTTTCGGGCGCATGGTGCGCGAAGACGCCAGTTCGCGCATGGTGGGCAGCGCCATGGCCTTCATCGGGCGCAGCTTCAAGCAGCGCCTGCTGGAGCTGGCCGAAGCCCAGCTGGGTCCGCCGCCCGTGCCCTACTGTTTTCTGGCGCTGGGCTCCATGGCGCGCAACGAGCAACTGGTGGTGACCGATCAGGACAATGCGCTGATCCTGGACAACCGCTTCGACCCGGCCTTGCACGACGCCTATTTCAGCGAGTTGGCGGCTTTTGTGAGCGACGGTCTCGCGCGCTGCGGCTACACCTACTGCAGCGGCGGCATCATGGCCACCAACAGCCGCTGGCGCCAGCCGCTCCAAGCATGGGAGGCCTGCTTCACACAGTGGATCGAACAGCCCACGGCCGAAACCCTGTTGAGCGCCAACATCTTTTTTGATCTGGACGGTGTCTGGGGCCAGACCGAATGGGCCGAGAAGCTGCGCCGCCTGGTGGCCCGAAAGGGCCAGACCCATTCGCGCTTTCTGGCCTGCATGGCACGCAATGCTTTGCTGCGCACGCCACCGCTGGGTTTTTTCAAGGACTTTGTGGTGGAGGCCGATGGCCGCCACAGCCAGGCGATCAACCTCAAGCGGCGCGGCACCGCGCCCATGGTCGATCTGATCCGCGTGCACGCGCTGGCCGTGGGTTCCACGGCGCAGAACTCGTTCGACCGCTTGCAGGACGTGATCGCGGCGGGCATCTTGCCGCCCGGACGCGGGCAAGACATCCACGACACCCTGGAGTTCATCTCCACCGTGCGCATCCGCAACCAGGCCAACGACCTGGCCGCCGGTCTGGAGCCCGACAACAGCATCGAACCCGACAAGCTCTCGGCCTTCGAGCGCAAGAGCCTGCGCGATGCCTTTCTGATTCTGGGCGACGCCCAGAACTATTTGAAGTTCCGCTACCAGCCGGGCCGGGCGAACTGAGCATGTTGCACCCGGGCTTGCTCCGTGGGCCGGGTTGGGGTGCCCAAACCGCCACACCCGATTGGCGGCAGCGCTTCGAGGCGCTGGCCCAAAGTGCGCGCGATCCGCGGCTCAAAGCCTATTACGCAGCCGGAGCCGTGTCGGGCGATACCCCAATGGCCCAGGTGCCGCTGATGGCACTCGACGTGGAGACCACGGGGCTTGATCCGGTGAAAGACGGCATCGTCAGCATTGGCCTGGTGCCTATGGATCTGGATCGCATCCGAGCCAGCGCTTCGCGGCACTGGCTGCTCAAACCGCGTGTGCCCCTGGGCGAAGTGTCGGTCACCATCCACGGCATCACCGACTCGCAAGTGAGCCAGGCGCCGGATCTGGCGACCGTGCTGGCCGAGGTGCTGCAATGCATGGCGGGCCATGTGCTGGTGGTGCATTGCCGCGACATCGAATACCAGTTCCTGAACGGGGCCTTGCGCCCGCGCATCGGGGAAGGCATCGAGTTTCCGGTGATCGACACCATGGAGCTGGAAGCGCGTCTGCACCGGGGGCAACGCATCGGATGGCGCGAGCGTTTGCTGGGTCGCCGCGCGCCCCCGCTTTCGATCCGCCTTGCCGACAGCCGCAAGCGCTACGGCCTGCCACGCTACCGGCCCCACCACGCGCTCACCGATGCACTGGCGTCTGCCGAGTTGCTGCAGGCCCAGATCGCACACCGTTTCACACCCGATACCCCGCTGAAAGCGCTCTGGCGGTAAAGCCACGGTGGAGCCGTGTTGTTTTCACCACGCCAGCGTTCGAGGTCGGCGGTCTAGGGTTTTCCCGGGGTCTGCAGGTGTCGATTTCGCGCACGCTGTTTCGTCGTACCCATTGAAGCGGCGCCATGATGGAGCTGCGCAACCGGAGAGACCCATGGACTATGTGGAAGGTTTTGTGGCCGCCGTGCCGCAAAAAAACAAGGCGGCTTTTCTAGAACATGCCCGGACGGCCGCGCAGGTGTTCAAAGAGTTGGGTGCCCTACGCGTGGTGGAGTGCTGGGGCGACGATGTGCAGCCGGGCAAGCTCACTTCGTTTCCGCAGGCGGTGATGTGCCAACCCGACGAGACGGTGATCTTCTCGTGGATCGTCTGGCCGTCGCGCGAAGTCCGGGACGCGGGCGTGGCCAAAATGATGCAAGACCCGCGCATGAACCCCGGCACCAACCCCATGCCTTTTGACGGCAAGCGGGTCATTTTTGGCGGTTTTCAAGTGGTGCTGGACGTCTGAGCGGCAGGCCTGCGATCCAGACCGTGTGGATACGAACCGGAGTCTTGCCATGCTGAAAACCTACCGCGCCAGTTGCCATTGCGGCCGGGTCGCCGTCGAGGCCGAACTGGATCTCACCCAGTCCAGCTACCGCTGCAACTGCTCGATCTGTAGGCGCAACCGCTTCTGGCCAGCGGTGGCCATGCCGGCGGGTTTTCGGCAGTTGTCCGGGGAGAGCGAGCTGACGCGTTACGTGTTCGGCCCGGAAAAGAACCACCACTTTTTCTGCCGGCATTGTGGCGTCCGGGTGTTTGGCGTGGGCAACGACACGCCGGTCGGGCGCATGTACGGCATCAACCTGGGTTGCCTCGAGGGCGTCACCGAAGAAGAGCTGTCCCGCATCCCCATCACCTACGTGGATGGCATGCACGACCAATGGGGCTCGGTGCCCGAGTTCTGCGGTCATTTGTGAAACACCCGGCGCACTGGCTCGCAGCGATTTGCGCCGCACTTTTGGACCGAAGGCCCGACCATGATTTCCGCGATTCAACCCTGCCTGTGGTTCGACCACCAGGCCGAAGAAGCCGCCCGCTTTTACACCTCGGTGTTTCCCGACTCGCGTATCGGAGCGATCTCGCGCTACGGCCCCGACATGTTCTTGCCGGCAGGTACGGTGCTCACCGTGAGCTTCACGCTCGGCGGCCAGCCCTGGATGGCGCTCAACGGTGCGCAGGCCATGGCTTTCAACCCCGCCGTGTCTTTTGTGATCACCTGCCAGACACAAGACGAGGTGGACCGCTACTGGAACGCGCTCGCCGCCGACCCGGCGCAAGGCCAGTGCGGCTGGCTCACCGACCGCTTCGGCGTGTCGTGGCAGGTCGTGCCGCAGCAACTGATGGAGCGTATACATGGGCCAGATTCGCCGGGCAAACAGCGCATGGTGGCCGCCCTGATGGCCATGAAAAAGCTCGACATCGCAGCGCTCGACAGCGCCTTTTCCGCCAACCCGGAACTTGAGGAGCGATCCATGTCTGCCACCACCATGTGTTCCGTCGTGCACTTTGAAATGCCCTACAAAGACCGTGCTCGCGCGGCCCGTTTTTACAGCGAAGCATTCGGTTGGAAAACCGAGATGCTGGGCCCTGAGATGGGCGAGTACCTGTTGGTCACCACCGCGCTGCCCGGCGCGCGTCCCCACATGCCGCCCCACGCGGCGCTGGGTTCGATCAACGGTGGGTTGTTCCCCTACAAGCCGGACTGGCCCATGCAGCACCCCTCGGTGGTGATCGGGGTCGACGACATCGCGTCCGCCATGGCGCGCATCCGCCAGCACGGTGGCGAGCTGCTGGGCGAACCGATGGACATCCCCGGCGTGGGGCGCTATGTGTCCTTTGTGGACACCGAAGGCAACCGCAACAGCATCATCCAGCCGCTCATGGCTTGATGCGCAAACACACCACCAGGACACCAGGAGATCCACCATGCGTTTCATGATCATCGTCAAATCCTGCCCCGAGTTCGAGGCCGACACGGTGCCGCCCAGCGCGCCCGACGAAGCCCTGTTTGGCGAAATGGCGGCCTACCACGAGGAACTGGCGCGCGCGGGCGTGCTGCTGGAGGGCGCAGGCCTGCACCCCAGCCGCACGGGCTGGCGTGTGCACTACGCCGCAGACGGCCAGCGCAGTGTGGTGGACGGCCCGTTTGCCGAAGCCAAGGAGCTGATCGCTGGCTACACCCTGATCCAGGTGCGCAACCGCGACGAGGCGCTGGAGTGGAGTCGGCGTTTTCCCAACCCCGCAGGCCAGGGCAAAGCGGCCGTGATCGAGCTGCGCCAGTTGATCGAACTCGACGAGTTTCCGCCCAGCGAATCGGTCGAGACGTTCAGGCGACTCGACGAACGCCTCAAACCCTGAGCCCAACCACCCGAACCTCCCGGGTCCACATGAGCAAGACCATCGCCTGGCTGGCCCTGGCCGCCATCGTTCTTTTGCTGGCCTACGCGGCGACCCGCCCGGACACGTTTCGCGTCGAGCGCAGCACCACCATCAACGCGTCTGCCGACCGCCTGTTCCCGCTGATCAACGACCTGCACCAATTCAACCTCTGGAATCCGTACAACCGCAAAGACCCGGCCATGAAGATGGCGTACAGCGGGCCCGATGCGGGGCCGGGTGCCCGTTACGGCTGGCAAGGCAACAAGGCCGTGGGTCGCGGGAGCATAGGCATCACCGGCGCCGACGAACCGGCCAGCGTGACCATGCAGCTCGACATCCTGGAACCCTTCGAGGGCCACAACACCGTGGTCTTCAGTCTCGCCCCACAAAGCGACGGGACCACCCGCGTGACCTGGGCCATGCACGGCCCCAGCAACTTCATCAGCAAGCTGATGGGCATCTTCTTCAACATGGACCAGATGATTGGCCGGGATTTCGAAGCGGGCCTGAGCAGCCTGAAGACCCTGGCCGAAAAGCCTTGATCCTTTTTTCAACACCAACCGGAGCCTCCACCATGATCCGCCAGATCTTTGTCAACCTGCCCATCGAGAACATGGCGCGGTCCCAGGCCTTCTTCAAAGCGCTGGGCCTGCGCTTCAACCCGCAGTTCACCAACGAGCAAGGGGCCTGCCTGGAAATTGCCGAAAACATTTTTGCCATGTTGTTGGTGAAGCCCTTTTTCCAGGGCTTCACCAAGTTGCCGATTTCCGATGCCAAGCAGGCCACCGAAGTGCTGATCGCGCTCAGTTGCGAGAGCCGCACCGAAGTGGACGAGCTGGTGGCCAAGGCCGTGGCGGCGGGTGCGACCACACCCAATGCTCCGCAAGACCACGGCTTCATGTACCAGAGCGCATTTGCCGATCTGGACGGCCACCAGTGGGAAGTCTTCTGGATGGACGAAGCCGCAGCGCCTGCGCAAATGTGAGGCACGGTTAACGTCCATGCATTCCGGTGTTCACCAAGCCATTGCCACGGTCTGGCGCCTGGAGTCGGCGCGCACCGTGGCGGTGGTGGCGCGCATGGTGCGCGACCTCGGTGTGGCCGAAGAGCTGGCGCAAGACGCCCTGGTGTCGGCGCTGGAACATTGGCCGAAAGACGGCATTCCGCAGAACCCGGCCGCCTGGCTCATGACCACCGCCAAACACCGCGCGCTCGACCACCTGCGCCACCGCCAGATGGCCGATCTGCGGCACCAGGAGATCGGCGCCGATCTGCAAGCTCTGGAAGCGTTCACCGTGCCCGATTTTGTGGACGCGCTCGATGTCGCGCGGCAGGACGATATCGGCGACGATTTGTTGCGCCTGATCTTCACCGCCTGCCATCCGGTGCTGGGCAAAGATGCGCGGGTGGCGCTCACGCTCAAGCTGCTGGGCGGCCTCACCACGTTCGAAATTGCGCGTGCCTTTCTGGTGCCCGAGGCCACCATCGCCCAGCGCATCGTGCGCGCCAAGCGCATCCTGCGCGAGGCGGGTGTTCCGTTTGAAGTGCCGCGAGGTGATGCGCTTGCTGAGCGCCTGGCTTCGGTGCTGGAGGTGGTCTACCTCGTCTCCAACGAAGGCTATACCGCCACAAGTGGCGGCGACTGGATGCGCCCCGAACTCTGCAACGAAGCCTTGCGCCTGGCGCGCATGCTGGCCGGGTTGGCGCCCGACGAGGCCGAGGTGCACGGCTTGCTGGCTTTGCTGGAAATACAGGCCTCGCGCACCGCCGCGCGCACCGACGCACAAGGCGACCCGGTGCTGCTGGGCGAGCAGGACCGTTCGCGCTGGGACCGTTTGCTGATCCGGCGCGGCCTGGCGGCATTGGCGCGGGCCCAAGCGCTGGCCCCGAACGCCGGGCCTTATCAGCTGCAGGCGGCGATTGCGGCCTGCCATGCGCGCGCGCCCGTGCCCGCCGACACCGACTGGGCGCACATGGCCGGGCTGTACGCGCAACTGATGCGGGTGGCGCCGTCGCCCGTGGTCGAGCTCAACCGTGCCGTGGCGGTGTCCATGGCCCAGGGCCCTGCGGCCGGACTGGCCGTGATCGATGGGTTGCACCAAGAAAAGGCCTTGCAGCGCTACCAATGGCTGCACAGCGTGCGGGCCGATTTTTTGGCCCGGCTGGGCCGCAAGGCCGAAGCCCGTGAGAGCTTCGAGCGGGCCGCTGCGCTGGCCGATAACGCGCGCGAAAAAGCCCTTTTGCTGGCCCGCGCTCAGACGATGGAAGACTGAGTCTGGGTGGGTCGCCGGTGTCATGGGGCTGTCACGGTGTCGCCACACCAGCTGCACAGGTGCTGCCTAGCATGGGCCATGCGTTCTTCGCACACCCTATCGATGCCCAACCGATCCACTCACCCAAGAGGAACCCCATGCGCCAACTGATTCTCGGACTCGCCTTGCTGAGCCTGGCCGCTGGAGCCGCCCAGGCTTCACCGCGCCACCACGACAAGCGCCACCAACACTTCGAACGCTATTCCCAGGTGCAACTGGGCCAGCGCCCGTTTTTTCTCATGGACGACCTGGAAGACGGCCCCTTGAAGCAGCGCCTGCAGCAATGCGCACAGCGCGGCAACTACACGGCACGCGACTTTTCCATTGGCCACCGTGGCGCCTCGCTGCAGTTCCCCGAGCACACGCAAGAGTCTTACGTGGCCGCCGCCCGCATGGGTGCGGGCATCGTGGAATGCGACGTGACCTTTACCAAGGACAAGGAACTGGTCTGCCGCCACGCGCAGAACGATTTGCACACCACGACCAACATCCTGGTCACGCCGCTGGCCGCCAAGTGCACCAAGCCCTTTGTGCCCGCCACGCTGGACGCCAACGGCAAGGTACTCAGCCCCGCCAGCGCCGAATGCCGCACCAGCGACCTCACGCTGGCCGAGTTCAAGACCCTGCGCGGCAAGATGGACGCATCCAACCGCGCCGCCCTCACGCCCGAAGAGTTCCAGGGTGGCACGGCCAACTTCCGCACCGATCTCTACGCAGGCCCCACCAGCGGCACGCTGATGACGCACCGCGAAAGCATCGAGCTGTTCAAGAGCCTGGGCGTGAAGATGACACCCGAGCTCAAGAGCGCCAGTGTGGCGATGCCGTTCGACGGCTTTACGCAGCAGGACTACGCGCAGAAGATGATCGACGAATACAAGCAAGCCCGCGTGCCGGCGCGC
This sequence comes from Hydrogenophaga sp., assembly GCF_041633695.1. Taxonomy (GTDB): domain Bacteria; phylum Pseudomonadota; class Gammaproteobacteria; order Burkholderiales; family Burkholderiaceae_C; genus Hydrogenophaga. The sequence goes on along the minus strand of NZ_JBFJMY010000001.1, from coordinate 20,507 downwards.
GACGTGTGGCCGCAATCGTTTGATCAGCAAGACGTGCTGTACTGGGTGAAGAACGAGCCGGCCTTCGGCCGCCAGGCGGTGTATCTGGACGACGCCAACACCGTGGCCGATCTGCCCACCGCAGCCGAGCTGCTGAACTACAAGCGCCAGGGCATCAACACCGTGGCTCCGCCCATCTTTGCGTTGCTCGACGTGGATGGCCGAGGCGACATCGTGCCCTCGGCCTACGCGCGCAACGCCAAAGCCGCCGGGCTGGACATGATCGCCTGGTCGCTGGAGCGCTCGGGCATCCTGGCCGACGGCAACAACGGCTTCTACTACCAGAGCTTTGACCAGGCGATCAAGACCGAGGGCGACACCTTGCGTGTGCTCGACGTGCTGGCCCGCCAGGTCGGTGTGATCGGTGTGTTCTCCGACTGGCCCGCCACCACCACCTTCTACGCCAACTGCGCCAACCTGCGCTGAGTTCCGGCACCGGCCTTGGCATCAAAAACGGGGGCCACACGCGTGTGGCCCCCGTGCTGTTTTTGCGCCGGGTGATCAGACCGTGCGGGCGCTGGAGGGCCACAAGCGCACCAGCAGCGCCGCCACCGCCGTGCCGGTGGCCAGTGCCGTGACGCCCATCCAGCCCCACCGTGCCAGGAGCAGATTGCCCAGGGCGGAGCCCAGCGCCATGCCGGTGAACATGCCCACGAACAACACCGTGTTGAGGCGGCTGCGGGCGGCGGGATCGATGCCGTAGACCAGGGTCTGGTGCGCCACCAGCGAGACCTGGGCTCCGAGGTCGAATCCAACCGCGCATACCACCAGCAAGCACAGGCCCGCCGGCGCCGACAGGCCTGGCAGGAAGACCATGGCGGCAAAGCTGAAAACGGCAAGCCCAGTGCCCAGCGCGATCACGCGCTCGGGGCCGTGGCGGTCGGAGAAGCGGCCCGCCAGGGGCGCTGCCAGTGCGCCGGCGGCACCGGCCAGGCCAATGGCGCCCGCCGCCGCGCTGCCCAGGTGGATGGGCGCGCCGTGCAGCATCAGCGCCAGGGTGGACCAGAACGCGCTGAACCCCACCGACAACAAGCCTTGCGCCAGCGCGGCGCGGCGCAGCACCGCGTGCCGCAGCCAGAGCTGGCCCAACGAAGCGAGCAGGGCACCGTAGGCCAGTTGGGTGGTGGGTACAAAGCGGGGCAGGTGGCGCCACAGCGCCACACCGATCAGCGCGATGCTGGTCGCCGCCGCAAAGAACATGGCGCGCCAGCCAAATTGTTCGGCCACCAGACCGCTGACCGCGCGCGAGAGCAGGATGCCCAGGAACAGGCCCGTCATCACCGTGCCCACGGTTCTGCCGCGGTGGGCCGCCGGTGCCACGGTGGCCGCTGCCGGCACGATGTCTTGCGCCAGGGAGGCGGACAGGCCGGTGAACAAGCCCGTGACCAGCAAGGCCCACAGCGAGGGTGCCATACCCGACAGCAACAACGCGAGGGTCAGCGCGACCGCTTTGCCCAGAATGATCTGGCGGCGGTCGTAGCGGTCGCCCAGCGGCGCCAGGAACAGTATGCCCAGGGCATAACCCAGCTGAACGAGGGTGGGCAGCCAGCCGATGGCGCTGGTGCTGGCGCCGATGTCTGCCGCCAGCACACCCAACATGGGCTGGCTGTAATACAGAGCCGCCACCCCAAGGCCCGCCCCGGTGGCCAGGACCAGCACCAGCGCGCTCGGCAGGTCGGGCTCGGCCCTCGCCACGACCTGGGCTTGGCCCGCTAATTCATTCGATATCGGAATGCATGACATGGTGTAAACCCTTAAATATTCGTTGAAACGGATTCTGAAAGGGTTTTCAATGCTTGCGTAGGGGGTGAAAAGGCAAAACGTATATACGATGCACGTATGAGCAAGCTCGGACAGACGACCACAGCCGCGACCGACCGCATCGGTTTGATGCAAACCTTCGTCACCATCGTGGAGGCGGGTAGCCTGTCGGCGGCGGCAGCCCGCATGGGCACCACACAGCCCACGGTGAGTCGGCGGCTGCAAGCCCTGGAAGCCTCGCTCGGCGTGCCGCTGCTCAAGCGCTCCACGCACGCCATGGCACTCACCGAAGACGGCGCGCGCTGCTTCGAGCGGGCCAAAGAATTGTTGGCCAACCTCGAAGCCTTCGAGTCCGACATGCGTGGTGTGGGCGACCAGCCCGACGGCATGCTGCGGGTGGTCGTGCCCCATGCGTTCGGGCAAGGCCAACTGGTCCACCCGCTGACCGAGTACCTGAACCGCTACCCCGGCGTATCGGTGGACTGGCTGCTGCACGACGGTGTGCCCAACTTCATCGCCAGCGGCATCGACTGCGCGATCCTGGTCGGCGAAGTGACCGACCCCACCCTGGTGGCGATCCGCTTGTCGCAAGTGCCCCGCATCGTGGCCGCCGCGCCCTCTGTGCTGACCCACCAGGCGGTGCCCGCCCACCCGTCGGCGCTGGCGGCCTTGCCCTGGCTGGCGCTGCGCACCTATTACCGCGACCACATCGTGCTCACCTGCTCGCGCAGCGGCGAGCGGGTGCGTTTGCCGATCCAGCCGCGCATGAGCACTGATAGCCTTTTTGCGTTGCGCAGCGCGGCCTTGCTGGGTCTGGGTGTGTGCGTGGGCTCGTCCTGGCTACTGGCCGACGACCTCGCCGCGCAGCGACTGGTGCAGCTCACCCCCGACTGGCAGGCCGAACCGCTGCCGCTCCACCTCGTCTACCCATATGCGCGCTTCTACCCGGCCCGCCTGCGCCGCTTCATCGAAGTCATGCGCGCCCGCATACCGCCGATCTTCGAAACCGAGGTGAACGCCCCTTTGGCCAGGCCTTGAACCGGGCAGCGGCACGCACGCAAAAGTCCGGTGTCTGGCACCATGGCATGTGCGTGCCGGGTCGTCTGCGGTTTCTCCCAGGGTAGACCCCCATGCGTGCAAGCACCCAGCGCTGCTGCTGGCTTTTGATCCCCGTTTCACGGAGCCTTTGCCATGCAATCATTCGGTACCCGCGCCCAAGGCGAACGCCTGGAGCGCATGCAGGCCTCGCCGCGCTGGAGCGGCCAGGGCTTTCGCAATGTGCACCCCATCACACCCGGCCTGCGCGACAAGAGCGTGGGCACGCCCTCGGTCAAAGACTTTCTGCTCGGCGGTGAGCGCCGCACGCCCGGCGCGCCTTTGCCCTCGCTGGACCCCCGCGAAGCCTGGGGCCGCCCGGCCGCCAGCGGCTTGCGCGCCACCTGGCTCGGCCACTCCACCGTGCTGCTGGAAATGGACGGCCACCGCGTGCTGACCGACCCGGTCTGGGGCACGCGCGCCTCGCCGTTCCGCCTGGTCGGCCCCAAGCGTTTTCAACCCGTGCCGCTGCGCTTGCGCGAAATGCCCGAGGTGGACGTGGTCGTGATCTCGCACGACCACTACGACCACCTCGACTACCCCACCATCCGTGCGCTGGCCCGCCACAGCGCCGTGCCCTTCGTCACCTCGCTGGGCGTGGGTGCCCATCTGCAGGCCTGGGGCGTGGCGCCCGAGCGCATCACCGAGCTCGACTGGTGGCAAAGCCACCGCGTGCCGGGCACTGGCCTCACGGTCACCGCCGCACCTTCGCAGCATTTTTCAGGCCGGGGTTTGAAAGACCGCAACGCCACGCTGTGGTCGTCCATCGTCGTGCACAGCGAAAACCACAGCGTGTTCTTCAGTGGCGACACCGGCCTCACCACCGAATACGCCACCATCCGCGAACGCCTGGGCCCGTTCGATCTGGTCATGCTCGAAGTGGGTGCCTTCCACCCCTCCTGGGGCGATATCCACCTGGGCCCGCTCAACGCCCTCAAGGCCCACGAACTGCTGGGCGGCGGCGCTTTCTTGCCGGTGCACTGGGGCACCTTCAGCCTGGCCATGCACGCCTGGGACGAACCCGCCGAAACCCTGGTGGAGCACGCTCCCTTGCGAGACGTGCTGCTCATGCCGCGTTTGGGTGAAGCGGTGGAACCCCGGGAGCAAAGATCGTTTCAACCCTGGTGGCGAGGTTTGGATGCGCCACGGTCGGGAAGCGCATGTGCCAAGCCGGAGGCGGCTCCGCGCACCGCCGAGCGTTCAACCGAAGAGCTGCCCTGGCCGCTGGATTAGCGCTGCGTCGGGGTGGGTCTGGCTTCATATTCGGTTAACGTGGTCGGCTCAGAATGTGGCCACCTACCAGCGGAGCCAGCATGAAAAAATCCCCATCGAACCGTTACGACCCACTCAGCATGGCCTTTCACTGGGTCACGGCGATCGCCGTGCTGATGGCCTTCATCTTGGGCCCCGGCGGTTTTGGTCGCTTGCTGCACAACGGGGTCGATCCCGGCACCCACAGCGATATCGTCTGGCACGAATCGCTGGGGATTTTGATTTTTGTACTGACTGCGCTGCGCCTGCTCTGGGTGGCGGTGCGGCCAGCCGCACCGCAAGTGGCCATGCCCGGGCTGATGCGGCTGGTCAGCAAGCTTGCGCACCTGGCGCTGTGGACCTTGTTGCTGATCACCCCCATCACCGCGTTCCTGACCCTGGGCAGCGAAGGCGCTCCGCTGACGCTGCTGGGTGGCCTGCGCGTGGAGCAGCTCGGCTTTATCGCCCATTCCTTTTTGGCCCCACTGGCCGACTGGGGCGACGTGCACAGCTTGCTGGGCGACGCGATCATCTGGCTGGCGGGTCTGCACGCGGTGGCGGCCCTTTTCCACCACATCAAACTCCAGGACGGTGTGCTGGTTTCGATGCTGCCGTGGATCAAAGTGCGTTGATGCGCTGGCCGACCGACGCGCGGAAAAATCCTCTTTTCGTCAGAAGGTGATGCCCATGTCTCCAACGAGGATCCCGGATGCGACCCTGCGCACCGAGCGCCTTTTTTCGGCCAGCCCGCAACAGGTATTCGCCGCCTTCGAGCAGGCGGATCAACTCGCGCGGTGGTGGGGCCCCAAGGACTTCAGCAACAGCTTTGAGCGGTTCGAATTCCGGCCCGGTGGGCGCTGGATTTTTGTGATGCATAGCCCCAACGGGGCCGATTATCCCAACGAGAGTGTGTTTCGCGAAATCGAGCCAGAAGCTCGAATCGTGATCGAGCACGTGGCGAAGCCGTGGTACCGGCTCACGGTGACGCTGAGCGCGCGCGGCGAGCAAACGCAGCTGGTCTGGGCCCAGGCATTTGAGAGCCCCGAGGTCGCGGCCAAGATGCGTGGTCTCGCCGAACCCGCCAACGAACAGAACCTGGACCGCCTGCAAGCGCTGCTCGCGGCTGGAGGTTCCTGAGCCCGATCCGTGGACTGGCTCGACGCTCGGCCATTCCATGCGGCGCTATTCGCTGCACGGGCACAAAGTTCGGTATGTGAAGCCTTTGCGTGAACCGGGTTTAGTCGGCGGCCCGCGCCGCCGTCAGCAGCAATGCGTTCGGCCCGACCCAGCCATCGGCGGTGGTGAAGCGGGCTAGGCGTTGCTCCATTTCGTCCCAGGCGGCTGCGGCGGCCTGGGGTTCGAGGCGCCCCAGGATCTGCTGTACCGGGCTGGCCGAGGAGCGCACGAAGTCGAGGTAGTGGCGCACCGAAGGCAGGCGAAAAGGCGCGTCCAGCGAGGTGGTGGCCACGTGTTGAAAGCCCGCCGCGCGGTACAACTCGTCGAGCCGGCCGGGCTGGCCCAGGCTCATCAGGCCACCGGGCTGGAACGGGTCGCGCGGCGGCAGGCCCGCGTGTTCGAGGGCGGTGGACATCAGGATGGCGGTGCAGGGGTTGTGCGCAGGCCCAGCGAACACCAGGCTGCAGATGCCGCCGCCGGGACGCAAGGCCCGGTGCATGGCTTGCAGGCCGCGCAGTGGATCGGGGAAAAACATCAGGCCCAGGCGGCACACCACCGCGTCGAAACTGGCGGGCTCAACCGGCAACTCCTCGCCGTCGGCCACCAAGGTGTGGACGTTGGCCCAACCCGCCTGGTCCGCGTTGGCCTGGGCCAGGGCCAGGATGGCGGGTGAAAGATCGGTGGCCAGCACCCGGCCTTGTGGGCCCACGCGCTGGGCGATGTCCAGCGTCTGGTCGCCCGAGCCCGCCGCCACGTCGAGCACTTGCGCGCCAGGGCGAATGGAGGCCATGTCCATCATGGCGTCGGTGGCGCGGCGCAGCCAGGCCCGGATCGCTGGGTGGTGCTGGTTCCAGCCACTGGCGGATTGGTTCCATTGGGTGCGTTGCTGCGCCTTGAAAGCGGAGCTGTCGGGGGCTGGGAGCGTGCTCATGGGGATCTCCTGGTGGTTGCCGCCGCAGAGGGTGTGGCGCGCCCAGCATAGGTGTTCACGAGCGGCGCCGCCAGCCGAAGATTTGCACGGTGGGGCCGCGCTTTTGCACCGCCCGTTGCGCACGCCAGCGGCTGCCGGGGCAGGTGCCCGGCATGGTGTGAGTTAGCCTTAGCCGCCCAGACCTGCGTACACGTGCTGCACGTCTTCGTTGGCGTCCAGCGCTGCCAGAAAGGTTTCCACTTCTTCCAACTGCTCGGCGCTGAGACTGCTGGGGTCCACCGGATGCTTCGGGCGGTAGGCGAGCTGGCTGGACAAGACCGTGAAGCCGTGGGCGGGCAGGGCGCGGCTCACCAGATCGAGGTCGGTCGGGTCGGTGATGAAGCGGGTCGTGCCTTCGTCTTCACCGGGTTCAAAGTCTTGTGCCCCGGCTTCGATGGCGGCGAGTTCGGCATCGGCATCGGGCGTGGCGGGCTCGGCCTCGATGTGGCCGACATGGTCAAAGTCCCAGGCAACCGAGCCCGATGTGCCTTGTTGGCCTTTGCGGAACAGGACGCGCATGTCGGACGCCGCGCGGTTCACGTTGTCGGTCAGGCACTCCACCATCACCGGCACCTGGTGGGGGGCGAAACCTTCGTACATCACGGCGTCAAATTGCACGCTTTCGCCGGTGAGGCCTGCGCCCTTTTTGATGGCGCGGTCCAGTGTTTCCTTGGGCATGGAGACTTTGCGTGCCTGTTCCACCACCAGACGCAAGCGGGCGTTGGCGGCCGGGTCGGCACCGTGGCGCGCAGCGATCATGATGTCTTTGGCGAGTTTGCCAAACAGCCTGCCCTTGGCGTTGGCGGCCAGATCCTTGTGTTTTGCTTTCCACTGCGCGCCCATGGCTGATGTCTCCGGTGATGGTGTTGAGTCGGTCTCCGAGTGTAGGGGTTGGCGCTGGTGACCCGCCGGGGCCTGCCCAAGATCAGTGGGTCAGGGCTTGCCCGGTCGCTGCGCTGGCCACGGTGAAACTGAAGGTGGCACCCTGACCGGGTGCGGCCTCGGCGACGATGTTGCCACCGTGGCGTTGCACGATGCGCTGCACCGTGGCCAGTCCGATGCCGATGCCCGGGAATTGATCTTCCTGGTGCAGGCGCTGGAAGGGTTGAAACAATTGTTCGGCATAGGCCGGATCAAAGCCGGCGCCGTTGTCGGCCATGCAAAACCAGGTGCGGCCCTCGTCGGATCGGGCAAAAAAGTGGATGTTGGCCGCTTCGGTTTTGCCGGTGTACTTCCAGGCGTTGCTCACCAGGTTGGTGATGAGCGCGTCCATCATGCGCGCATCACCGGTGACCTGCAAACCCGGTTGTACGCTGCAGTTGACCTGGCGCGACGGGTCGCTCCTGGCCAGCTCCGCCAGGCGCCGCGAGGCGAGTTCGGACAGGTCCACGGTATCGAGCCGGAGCTCGTCGCGGGCGCTGCGCGAAAGCGCCAGAATGCCTTCGATGAGCCCGCTCATTTTTTCGCTGGCAGCGGTGATCTGTTGCAGGCAGTTCTTGGCGTCGTCGGTGAGGCGATCGCCGTACTCGCTCACCAGGATCTGCGAATAGCCCTCCATGGCACGCAAGGGCGCGCGCAGGTCGTGCGAGACGGTGTAGGCAAAGCTGTCCAGTTCCTGGTTGGCCAGGCTGAGTTCAGCGGTGCGGTCGGCCACCCGTTTTTCCAGCGTGGCCGTGAGGTTCTGTACCTCGGCTTCGGCGCGCCTGCGCTCGGTGATGTCCAGGGCGTAGGTCATGCGGCTGATGGCTTGACCCTGGGTATCGCGCAGCACCGTGATGTCCAGCAGCACCGGGAAGCGGCTGCCGTCTTTGCGCAGGTGTTCGGTTTCGAAAACCGCGTGCGACAGCGTCTCCAGTTGTTCCGCCATGTACCGCAGATACGGCAGGCGGTCGGGCGGGCAGAGAGCGCTCAGTGGCATACCGACCATCTCGTCGCGTTCGTAGCCCCGGTCGCGCGCGAACGCCGGGTTCACCGCGATGAAGCTGTTGGAATGCGGGTCGGCGAGCGCCAGTCCCAATTGCGCATGCTCGAACGATTCGGCCCAGAGCCGCAACTTGCTCTCGGTCTCGCGGCGCTCGGTCACGTCGTTGAAGCTGGAGAGCAAGCCGTCTGCCAGCACACTGGCGTGCACTTGCACGATGCGTTCGACGCCGTCTTTGCGCGTGATCCGGTATTCGCCGATCAACACGTTGCCATCGACCTTTTCTGCATCGGTCAGGATGTTTTTCCAGGTACTCAGCACCTGTTCCCGGTAAGCGAGGTCGGGGTAGGCCTGCTTCCACCAGGCGGACAGCGTGGGGATTTCTTCTTGCGTGAAGCCAAACATCTGGTCGAAGCGCGCGTTTTGCGCCAACACCTTGCCGTCGCGTGCGGCCAGCCGCAAACCCACCGGTGCGTCCTGGAACAAGCGGCGGAACCGCGCTTCGCTGTGGCGCAGGTTGGCGGCCGTCGCATCGAGCAGACTGCGCGCGGCGCGGATTTCCTGGATCTCCAACGCCATGGGCGAGGGCGTGTGTTGCGTGAGCGATGCCACCGCCCGACCGAGTCGGCGGCCGCCTGCCACGCCACCGAGCAGGCCACCCAGTGAGGTCAAGAGCAACAGCAAGGCCAATACCGTGCCCGCAGTGAGCAAGGGTGCCCAACGCACCTGGCGCGGAATTTCCAATACCACCGACCAGGGCGAGGCGCCAGAGTGCAACTCGAAGCGGCCTTCTTCGTGCATGTCGTTGGCCGGGTCCAGATCGGGGGGCTGTACCTGGGCGATGACCTCGCCACGGCCATCGCGCAAACTCATGACCCAACCCGCAGGCAGAGCGAATTGGTCCAGCAACTCCTGAAAATGCCGGGTTTCCATCGGGCTGAGCAGCACAAATGCTGCCTTGTCGTGGCGCAGCACCGGCACGGCGATCGCCACCAGGCGTTCGTTGGCGACCGGGCCAATGAAGCTGTCGCCCACGGCCGGCCAGCCGGTGGACACCGCCGCAGGCGCCGCCGCGTGCCCTTGGGGTTTGGGCAATGCGGGCAGCTTGCTGCCGTAGGGCAAACGTGTGTTGAACAGCATCTGCATCGGCTCGGCGACATCGGACAGCACCACGTGCGAGTCGAAGCTTTCGTAGAAGCCCTGGGCCTCTTGGTACAGGGCGGGCCATTGCGCGGGGTTGTCCACCAGCGGCGAAACCGCGAGCATGTTCAAGGCGCGGATGCGCGCGTTCAGATGTTGGTCGACGGCGGCGCTGAAGTTGCGCACCAGATTGTTCGCCTCCTGGTCTTGCGCGGTTCGCAGCGAGCGCACGCTGTCGTAGGCCAGCCAGACCGCGAGCAGCAACAGCGGCAACACACACAACCAGACCAGCCGGGTGAGATAGGCTTGCAGCGAGGTTCCCGTTTCCGCGCGTGCGGCGGCGCTGGCCGGGTCTTCCGGCGTGCGACCCGTGGGGTCTGGTGGGAACTTGGTCTGCATCGATCGCCTTGTGCTTTTGGATGAATGGCTTGCAACACGGACCAGCGATATGTGTTCGCTGGCGTGCTCTCCATCGGCATGGGTTGGCTGGAACCCACTGTCTCACGCTTTTATACAAAGTCGCAACTGTATGGACATGTATCGCACTGTTAGGCTTGGCAACACATGGCGTGGCTCTGTGTGGTTTGTCACGAAAGAGCATTTTTTGATGGTCCCAAGCCGTGTGCACCCGGCAGATCGGCGCCACCGGCCCCTGCCGTACCGTGCGCGTCAGCATGGATTTTTAGAATGGCCGACATGAACGCCATGACCGACAAAACCCAGGCCCGTCCGTGTGATGTGCTGGTGCTGCAACACACCCTGGAAGACGGCCCCGGTTACCTGGGCCATTGGCTGGACACGCAAGGCGTGGGCTGGCAGGCGCTGTGCACGCAGGCCGACGAGGCCTACCCCGCATCGGTGGCCGGCTACAGAGCGCTGGCGGTGCTGGGTGGTGAATGGAGTGCCAACGACGACCGCGCCAGCCTGCGGCAGGCCGAGGCGCTGATACGCGAGGCCGACGCGCTGGGCATTCCGGTGCTGGGTCACTGTCTGGGCGGGCAGCTCATGGCACGCGCTTTCGGGGCGCGCATCGCGCGGCTGGACGCGCCCGAGGTCGGGTGGATGGATATCCACATCGCCGACTCGGCGCCCGCGCAAGACTGGTTGGGCCCGGCCGGTGTGGCCAAGGTCTACCAATGGCATTACGACGGTGTGGTGGACTTGCCGGCGGGAGCCCAGGGGCTGGCACGGTCGGCCGCCTGCGCGCACCAGGCTTTTGCGCTGGGGCCGCACCTGGCCATGCAGTTCCACATCGAGATCACGCCGCTCAAAATCCAAGCCTGGCTGGAGCATCCCGGCGAGGTGTATCCCGCTGCTGTTCACACGCACCCGGCCAGCGTGCAAGACACGCAGACCATGCACCGGGCGACCGAGCAGCATCTGGCGGGCAGCGAAGCGCTGGCACGCCGGATCTACCAAACCTGGCGCACCCGCTGGCGGGCTTGAGGCTGAACCGCACTCGCATGGGATTTGCGGATGCGGTTCGTCAGCGGTGGCGTGGGGCGGCGTTCAGACTCTTCAGAAGTGGGCCAGGTAGCCGCCATCGACCACCAGCACTTGCCCTGTGATGTAGCTGCTGGCGGCTGAGGCCAGAAACACCGCCGCACCGGCGATCTCGTCCGGTTGACCCCAACGGCCCAGCGAGCTGCGCTGTTGCAGCCATTGGGCAATCTCCGGGGCCGCGACCATGGCCGCGTTGGTTTCGGTGGCGAAATACCCTGGGGCAATGGCGTTCACGTTGATGCCGTGGGGACCGAGTTCGGCGGCCAGCGCGCGGGTCATGGCCTCCAGCGCGCCCTTGGTGGTGGTGTAGGCAGCATCGCCCGCGCGGGCCACCGGGCCGGCAATGGAAGTGGTGTTGATGATGCGACCACTTCCCTGGGCGCGCATGGCCGTGGCGGCTTCGCGGCACAAATGCCAGGCCGATAGCAGATTGGTTTCCAGCAGCTCGCGCAGCGCCTGGGTGGGCAATTCGCTCAAAGGCAGGCGTCGGCGCTGGCCGACGTTGTTGAGCAGCACGTCGAGCCGACCGCTGTGGTCCAGCAAGTGGGCCAAGGCTTTGGTGGTGGCGGCTTCGTCGGCGACGTCGAAGGCCAGCGCCTGAGCACGACCGCCCGTGCCCTGTGCGGCGGCTTGCACCTGCGCCACCGCCGCTTGCAAACCCTGTGCGTCGCGGCCATTGAGCCAGACGCTGGCACCGTGGCTGGCCAGCGCCGTGGCCATGCAGAGCCCCAGACCCCGGCTGGCGCCGGTGACCAGGGCCACCCGCCCATGCAGCGAAAAAAGACCGGGCGGAGAAGGGTTTGGAAGGGCGTTGTTCACGCCGCGATTATCGACCGGGGACGCGCAGGCCCCGCAGGGGCTCAGTCGGTGAGCTCGGCCATGGCCGATTGTGCGAACGCAAGTTCGGGCTCGGGTTCCAATCCCTCGAACGGCAGTGTGAAATAGAAGGTGCAGCCTTCGCCAGGGCTGGTCTCGGCCCAGATGCGCCCGCCGTGGCGCTCAAAAATGCGCTGGGCCAGTGCCAGACCGGTGCCGGTCCCTTCGAAGTCCATGGAGTGGTGTTGGCGCTGGAACATCACGTACAGGTTGTGTGCTTTTTCGAGGTCGAAGCCGACGCCGTCGTCCTGTACATAGAAAGTGCGACCGCCCACCGGATTGACCTTCCAGCCGACCCGGATGTGCGCCACTTCGCGTGGTCGGCTGTACTTGACCGAGTTGCTCAACACATTGCCCCAGGCCTGGGCCAGCAGCATGGCGTCGCCGCGCACCACCGGCAGATCGTCTTCGATCACCCATTCGATCTTGCGATCGGGGTTTTCCGATTTCAGGTGGGCGATCACGCCGTCCAGCAGCGGGTTGAGTGGCACGGGCTGGGTGTCGAGCGCGACGCGCCCGATGCGGGCATATTCCAGCAGGCCTTCGAGCATGTGGCTCATGCGCTTGCTGGAGTTGAAGATCGAGCCCAGGTATTGCTTGCTGGCTTTGTCGGCGGCTTCGCCCAATTGCTCCTGCAGCAGCGTGGCAAAGCTGGATATGTGGCGCAGAGGGGCGCGCAGATCGTGCGAGATCATGTGCGAGAACACATCCAGATCTTTGTTCGCGGCCACCAGTTGCTGGGTCCGTTCGGCGACGCGTTTTTCCAGTTCCTTGTTGAGGTCGTTCATCACGTCCTCCAGGCATTTGGCCGCCGTCATGTCGCGGGTGATGCTGGACAATCCCTGGAGATCGCCCGCTTCGTTGCGCAGCGCGGTCAGCACCGTGTGGGCCCAGAAACGGGAGCCGTCGTCGCGCAGACGCCAGCCCCGTGTTTCCCATTGGCCGTGTGCCTTGGCCAGGCGCATCACCTGCTCGGCGTCGGTGTCGTCTTCGCCGGCGTTGTCGGCAGAGATCAGTTGTTGGTAGGGCTTGCCCAGCATCTGCTTGCGCTCGTAGCCGTGCAGCCGCTGCGCGCTCTCGGTCCAGTCGGTCACCAGGCCTTCTTCGTTCACAAAGTAAATGCAGTAGTCCTGGATCGCGTCCACCATCAACCGGTAGCGCTGCTCGCTCTCAAACAGCTCGGTGGTGCTTTCGCGCACCCGCTCTTCCAGATCGCGGTTGGCTTCGAGCACAAACTCCTCGGTGCGCCGACGCTCGCTGATGTCGTGCACCTCGATGAAGATGCCTTCCACCGAGCCCAGCTGGGTATCGGGGATGTAGTGGATTTCAAAGAAATTGCGGATGCCGTCGGCGCTCACCCGTTCGGCTTCAAAGAGCTGGGGTTTTCCGCTCAGCGCTTCGGCCACGCGAGGGAGGATTTCGGACATCAATTCCGGGCGCACGACTTCGGTCAGGTGGGAGCCCACCAAGTCGGCGGGCTGCTTGCCATACCGGGCCGCCTGGGCCAGGTTGGTGAAGCGGCAAATCAGATTCTTGTCGTAATACGACAAGCGCGCCGGAATGCGGTTGGTGATGGCGAGCAGGAAATTTTCCTGCGATGTCCGGCCCTCGTCCGACAGGCCGGTCCCGGAGAGGTCGACCAGGGTGGCATGGCTGTGCAGAAACTGGCCTTCGGCATCGCAGACGGGGGTCGAACTCAGCAAAGCCGGAAATGTGCTGCCATCTTTGCGCTGGATTTTCAGTTTCCAGGGTTCACCGGGGTGCGGGCTGCAGAGAAATTGCGCCTGGCTCCGGTGGGCTTCACGCTGCTGGACTTCGATCAAATCCAAGAACCCGAGTTGCCCGACCATGTCCTCCCGGCTGTAGCCCAGCCAGTCCAGCAGCGTCTGGTTCACCCGGGAAAAGCGCTGTTCGGCGTCCAGGGTGAACTGCCCGCTGGGCGACTGTTCGTAGAGGGCCTGTGCGCGCTGCAACTCCTGCTCCAACGCTTGCAGGCGCTGAGCAACCGAGGCATCGGGATCGTCGGAAATGAGGCCGGTCCGATTCGGGCTGAGGGCGGTATCCATGGGTGAGGGCTCCAGGTCTTGGCTGCGCGCAGCGGTAAATGACGTTCCTCCTTCTTATCGGACGTTGCAAGCAAAAATTCAGCGCTGAAGCCGGGCTTTGGGCAAAGACCGTGGGTCGTGGAGCGAAAAAAAAGCCCTCTGACAACGGCCAGAGGGCTTTTTCGGAAAGTTTGCGCACGCTAACCGGGGTTTCCCCAGGCGGCGAAACCCGCCTGGGCTGTGACAGATGTCACGCTGTGGTCGCCGCCCCTGTTTTTACAGGCCCGCTGCGGCCCGCAATGTGGCCGCCTTGTCGGTCTTTTCCCAGGTGAATTCGGGTTCTTCGCGGCCAAAGTGGCCGTAGGCGGCGGTTTTTTCGTAGATCGGGCGCAGCAGGTCCAGCATCTGGATGATGCCCTTGGGACGCAGGTCGAAGTGGGCCAGGATCAATTTCGCGATGTCAGCGTCCGGGATCACGCCCGTGCCTTCGGTGTAGACCGTGACGTTCATCGGGCGGGCCACGCCAATGGCGTACGCCACCTGGATCTGGCATTGCCGCGCCAGACCGGCGGCCACGATGTTCTTGGCCACGTAGCGGCAGGCGTAGGCGGCCGAACGGTCCACTTTTGTGGGGTCTTTGCCGCTGAACGCACCGCCGCCGTGTGGGCAGGCGCCGCCATAGGTGTCGACGATGATCTTGCGCCCGGTCAGACCGCAATCGCCCTGGGGGCCGCCGACGACAAAACGCCCGGTCGGGTTGATCAGGTATTCGGTCTCCAGCAGCCACTCTTTGGGCAGCACCGGCTTGATGATTTCTTCGATGATGGCTTCGGTGAACGAGGCCTTCATCTTGTGTGCGGACTCCGACTGATCGGGGTGGTGCTGGGTGGACAGCACCACGGTGGCGATGCTGTGGGGCTTGCCGTCCACATAGCGCATGGTCACCTGGCTCTTGGCATCGGGGCGCAGAAAGGGCAGGCGGCCGTCCTTGCGCAGCTGCGCCTGGCGCTCCACCAGGCGGTGAGCGTAGTAAATCGGTGCGGGCATCAGCTCGGGCGTTTCGTCGCAGGCGTAGCCGAACATAAGGCCCTGGTCGCCAGCGCCGGTGTTCAGGTGGTCGTCCGACGCGTGATCGACGCCCTGCGCAATGTCGTTGCTCTGCTTGTCGTAGGCCACCAGCACCGCGCAGCCCTTGTAGTCGATGCCGTAGTCGGAGTTGTCGTAACCGATACGCTGGATGGTGTCGCGCGCGACCTGGATGTAGTCGACGTGCGCGTTGGTGGTGATTTCACCGGCGAGCACGACCAGACCGGTGTTGGTCAGGGTCTCTGCGGCCACGCGCGAGAGCGGGTCTTGCTTGAAGATCGCGTCGAGGATCGCGTCGGAAATCTGGTCGGACACCTTGTCGGGGTGGCCTTCAGAGACGGATTCGGAAGTGAAGAGAAAATCGTTCGCCATATAAACTCCTGTGATGGTGGATCGGCGTTGCCGGTCTGTCACAGTTCGGCGAACGCTTTAGCGGAATTTGTGAATCGCCCCGCAATTAGTTCAATAACTCGGCGATGGCGCGATTCTAAATCAAGCCCTTTGGCCGTTGTTTTTTTGTTGTTTTCACCCCCATCCCGGTGGGGCCAGTCCCTGACCCTGCCTTGGCCCGATTCGTCCACCTCCTTTTTCTCTGTTTGAGCAAGTTCCCGTTGCCGGTGTTGCACGCGGCGGGCTGGGTGCTGGGCTGGCTCAGCTTTTTGCTCTCGGGGCGCTACCGGCGGCGCTTGCTGGCCCATGCCCGGCGCGCCGGATTTTCGTCTGGGGTGGCGCTGGCATCGGTGGGGGAGGCGGGCAAGATGGTGGCGGAGCTGCCGCGGCTGTGGCTGGGGCGACCGGTGCGCGTGGGCTGGGAGGGTGCCGCGCACATCGAGGCGGCGCACGCGCATGGCACGGGCGTGTTGTGCCTCACGCCACACCTGGGGTGTTTTGAAGTCACCGCCCAGGCCTATGCCCAGCGCTTCGGGGCGGTCCACGGCATGAAGGTGTTGTTTCGCCCGCCACGCCAGCTTTGGTTGCGCGATCTGGTCGAGCAGGCGCGTTCCCGCCCCGGTCTGGTGCCGGTGCCCACCACTTTGGCCGGTGTAAAAAAACTGATCCAGGCGCTCAAGGCGGGCGAGGCCGTGGGTTTGTTGCCCGATCAGGTGCCGCCCAAGGGCTTGGGCGTGTGGGCCGATTTTTTTGGCCAAGCCGCCTTCACCATGACCTTGTCGGCCCGTCTGGCCCATGCGGCCCAGGCGCAGGTGGTGTTGGTCTGGGGCGAGCGGCTGAGCTGGGGCCGTGGTTACCTGGTGCATGTGCGGCCACTGAGCTTGGCGCAGGGGGCTTTGGCCACCGATCCGACGCAGGCGGCTTTGCAGATCAACCAGGCCATGGAATCGCTGGTGCGAGAATGCCCGCGGCAGTACCTCTGGGGCTACGACCGCTACAAGACCCCGCCGGGGCAGGCGCCTCGTCCTTCCTGACCGCGCGTTTGCCCACCGCTTTTTTTGCACCACATGACCCCAACCCGTTTGCACGCCTTGCGCCATTTCGTGGCCCACAACTGGGGCAACCGCCTGGGCCTGGCCTGGATGCGCTTGCTGGCGCGCTGTCCTTTGCCGCTGGTGCGGGGCTTGGGTTGGATCATGGGACGGGTCTTGCACGCGGTGGCTGCGCGCCGGCGCCGCATCGCCCGCATCAACTGGGCTTTGTGCTTTCCTGAGCAGACCGAGGCCGAGCGCCAGCGCGCGGTGCGGCGGCACTTCGTGTTGTTTGCGCAGGCCTGGCTGGACCGCAGCTGGATATGGGAAGGGCGCGAGGCGGTGGTGCGCCAGCGCCTGAAGCTGGTGGGGGACCTGGACGCTTTGAGCGGCGACGAACCCACGGTGTTGTTTGCCCCGCACTTTGTCGGCATGGACGCGGGCTGGACGGCCCTGACCGTGCATGTGCAGCGCCGTTTCTGCGGCATTTACGCGCGCCAGCTCAATGCCGGCGTGGACCATTGGATGTCCGCCGGTCGCCAGCGCTTTGGTGACCCTCACATCGTTGCCAAGAGCGAAGGGCTCAAGCCCCTGGTGGCGGCTTTGCGCGCGGGTGAACCGCTGTACCTGTTGCCCGACATGGACTACGGCCCGCGCGATTCGGTGTTTGTGCCGTTTTTTGGCGTGAACACCGCCACCGTGCCCTCGCTCTCGCGTTTTGCCCGCATGGGGCGTGCGCGGGTGGTGGCGGTGGTGAGTCGGCTCACACCGCAGGGCTACGAGGTCGAGATCCGTTCGCCCTGGTCCGGTTTTCCGTCCGACGACGCCACGGCCGACACCGCCGCCATGAACCGCGCGCTGGAAACCATGATCGCCACAATGCCCGAGCAGTACTACTGGGTGCACAAGCGCTTCAAGACCCGGCCTGCGGGCGAGGCCAGCGTTTACGGCCGCGACTGAGCGGCCCGCTCAGACAGGCGCTGCGCCGCGCAAAAAGGGTGTCAACAACTGCGCCACGCGTTCGGGCTGCTCGTGCACGATCCAGTGGGTGGCGCCGGGCACGCGCTCGATGCGCAGGTCGGCCACATAGCCGTCCAGTCCATCGAGCAGGCTGGGAGGCAAGGCCGTATCGTCCATCCCCCAGACCACCAGCGTGGGCACGTTCACTTCCAGCATGTTGCGTGGCAACTGCACGGCCGCAGCACCCGGGTTTTCTGCCGTGGGTGGGCGCAGCGGCGAGGCGGCGTAATACGCACAGGGACCGTGCAAGCCTTGGCGCCAGACCGCGCGAAAGCGCTCGCGCATGGCCTCGTCCAGCCAGGCCAGGTGGGTGCCACCGTGGCCCATGCCGGTGAAGAAGGGCCACAGGCGTTCGAAATCGTTGTGAGCCAACAGCGCGGGGGCTTCGGGCGTGGCCAGGAAGTTCATGTACGCGCTGGCGGCCTGCTGGGCGGGGTCGTGGGCCAAGGCCTGGCAAAAAGCGCCCGGGTGTGGCGAGTTCACGATGACCAGCTTGTGCAGCAGCGCTGGCTGCAGGGCGGCGAGATTCCAGGCCACGGCACCACCCCAATCGTGCGCGATCAGGCCCGCGACCTGGCCCGGCGTGGGGCTGTCCCGGGTTTCGATCTGGATCAGGGCGGTGATGTCCTGCACCAAGTGTTTGGCCCGGTAGGCCGACACCTCGGTGGGGCTGCTGGAGTGTTCGTAGCCGCGCAGATTCGGTGCCACGCAGCGAAAGCCTCCGTTTTCGGGCCGCGCAAAGTGGGTCAGCAGCCCGTCCCAGATGAAAGCCGCTTCGGGGAAGCCGTGCAGAAAGAGCAGCACCGGGCGCCCCGGTTCGCCCGCGCTGCGGCAACTCAGGGTGGTGCCGTGGGGCAGGGCTTGGAGGTAGGTGTTCATCGGCGCACGTGTCGTTGTGTGGGCCGATGAACGGGAGCGCAGAAGCGTTCTTATTCGTCCAGGGCCGGTGGTTCGTCTTCCAGGGTCGGCGCTTCGGAGCGGACCGGTGCCTGGGCTTTGGCGGGCTCGTGGGTCCATTGCCAGAGCAATTGGGCGACCTCGTCGAGACCTTGCTTTTTCAAGGCAGAAAAGAGTCTGGCCTCACCGCCGCCGGTTTGCAGTCGCGCAATCGACAGCGCTTTGTTGGCCTCGGTCCGGTTGAGCTTGTCCGACTTGGTCAGCAGCACCAGAAAATGCAGGCCTTCCTCCACCCGCGGGCGTATGACTTCGAGCAGGATGTCGTCGAGCTCGGTCAAGCCCAGCCGCGGGTCGATCAGCATCACCACCGCCTTCAGGTTCTTGCGCGTCATCAGGTAATTGCCCATGACACGTTGCCAGCGCAGCTTGGCCTCGCGCGGCACGGCGGCGTAGCCGTAGCCCGGCAAATCGGCCAGCACCGCATCGGTTGTGCCCTGTTTGCCCATGGCGAACAGGTTGATGCTCTGGGTGCGGCCCGGTGTCTTGGAGGCGAACGCGAGGCGCTTTTGCTGCGTCAGCGTGTTGATGCAGGTGGACTTGCCGGCGTTGGAGCGGCCCACGAAAGCGATCTCCGGCACATCCAGCTCCGGCAGGTGGATGAGCTGGGGTGCGGTGGTCAGAAAGCGCGCCGTGTGCAGCCAGCCGTGAATGGCTTTGATCTCGGGCATATCGACGCCGGGCGCCGGGCGCACGCCGTCTGAAAGGGAAGCGGCCACAGGGGCCGGGGCGTTCAAGGACGAGGGAAGAAGGGAGGGGGCAGGGGCTTGTGGTTTGGTCATTTGGGGTTTTCCCGGTGGGAGCCCGGTGGGACATTGTAAAATCGTTGGGCTTCAGGCCAGTAGAGCCGCCGCCTTCTTCAACCCGACTCCGTCGAACAAGACACACGCCCCGCAATGAAACTGTCTGCTTCACTCCTTTGCGCCGCTGCTTTTGCGGCCCTGTCGTTCAGTGCCCAGGCGCAGTCGGTCAAGCCCGATCTGGCCAAGGGTTCGGCCCAATTCGGTCAAGTCTGTGTAGCTTGCCATGCTGCCGACGGCAATTCGACCACACCCGTCAACCCCAAGCTGGCCAATCAGCATCCGGAATATCTGGTCAAGCAATTGCAAGAGTTCAAGTCGGGCAAGCGCGACAACGCCATCATGAAGGGTTTTGCCGCTGCGCTGTCCGAAGACGACATGCGCAACATCGCCTATTGGCTGGCCGATCAGAAGGCCAAACCCGGTTTTGCGCAAGAAAAAGATCTGGTGCGCCTGGGTGAACGCATTTACCGCGGTGGCATCGCCGATCGCCAGATCGCCGCCTGCGCGGGCTGCCACAGCCCCAACGGTGCCGGTATTCCGGCCCAATACCCCCGCCTGTCTGGCCAGCACGCCGATTACACCGCCAGCCAGCTCAACGCGTTTCGCAGCGGCGCGCGCGCCAACAGCGTGCAAATGACCGGTGTGGCCGCCAAGATGAACGACCAGGAAATCAAGGCGGTGTCCGATTACATCGCGGGCTTGCGCTGATCGCCGGTCGGGCAAAGCCCCGGACTTGATCGGGTCTATAAGTCAGTGGTGATGTTTGGCGTCACAATGTCAGAACACTGCGTTTTGCATTGAACCGATAGCCAGGCGTTGCATCTCAACAGGGCGTGTTCTGGTTTGACCAGGCCCGCCCTTTTTGTTTGACGGTCCTTTTTCCTTCCCCATGAGCGTATCCACCCAAGGCATCGAGATCCGCACCCGCTCCCGCGTGGTGGGCGCCACCGTCGAGCTGCTGTCTTCCATGCGGTTCTCCATTTCGCTGCTGACCGTGATTTGTATCGCGTCGGTCATTGGCACCGTGGTCAAGCAGCACGAGCCGGCGAACAACTATGTCAACCAGTTCGGGCCGTTCTGGGCCGACGTGTTCGAGCGCGCCAGCCTGTTCTCGGTCTACAGCGCCTGGTGGTTTTTGCTCATCCTGGCGTTTCTGGTGACCAGCACCAGTTTGTGCATCGCGCGCAACACGCCCAAAATTTTCACCGACTTCAAGGCTTTCAAGGAAAACATCCGTGAACAAAGCCTGAAGGCTTTCCCGCACCGGGCCGCAGCCGAGCTGGACGAAACGTCCGAAAGCGCTGCCCACCGGATCGGCCAGACCCTGCTGGCCTCGGGATGGAAAGTGAAGCTGCAGTCGCGCGACACCGCCGAGGGCGAGGGCTGGATGGTGGCGGCCAAGGCCGGTACCGCCAACAAGATCGGTTATCTGGCGGCGCACAGCGC